>CAZFGM010000332.1:0-8065 GCA_964518515.1 uncultured Alcaligenaceae bacterium
CATGGTTTCATCCACTTCTTTGGCCCGGGTCTCCGCTTGTTGCTGGGCCGCAGCACCCTCCTCTTGGATGTTGTCAAAGTCGATCATTTCAACCGTGACGTCCTGGTAATCGGAATAGCAATCCTGTACGTTGCCCTTGCTAACGATGACGACTATTTTGATTGCCATTGAAAACCCCTCTCATTACTAAAATCATGAATGCACCGTGCGGCGGTAATTCCCACCGCCGAGGAATTCAACTAACCCGAGATCGCGCAGCCGCTGAAGCTGTTTTCGTAATTGCTCACGCACAAATTTGTTGCGTGGAAATCGCGCCGCCACCAATGGTTTACAAGTTGCAACAAAGGATTCTAGTGTAAAAAAATCCTTTGGTTGGGAAAGCATGCCCTCTAGTCCCAATTTCGTCCAACCTGAGAAACCACTCAGGAATTCTCTTTGAGATTCGGGATTCAATTCTATTGGTGGAAATGTTATTAATTCCAACTTTAGTAGCTTTTTTATCGGCGGTAATAGTTTCCGCAGAGCCTGGACAGGGCCGCGGAGCAATTCGATTTCACCCAGGCCCCAGGCCTGGGGTGATTGGCTTGATCCAAACCCGCGCAAGACCAATCTCGCAAGGTCTTCGATCTCGGAAGGGTCATCCAAGGCAACTCCGCATTCCCAGTTGCGTGTCATCCCGCTTCTTGTTGCATTCGCTGATGTGACCAATGCTCGTTCGTTGTCAATTACATAAACTTTCGCATGTAATCCGGCCAAACTGAGAATCTTTCCTCCTTGACGGGCTATGCCGCAGACAGCTTCGATATCGGATGAACCGAGCCCGAAATCTCGAAGGTCCGTTCTTGTAAGCAATGTCGTGGCGACTTTTGGAGAAAGTCGCGCTGCCGCTGCCGAAAGGAATGAACCTATATACGGACTCGCAATGAGAAACCGAACCGAGCATTCCCGGAGGCTTTCTTCCAGCCAGGCCCGTGTCGGAGTAGTAACAAAACGGTTCACGTCGATGTTTCTCACGAAATAGGTCAATCAGCAGATACCGCTTTCCGTACTGTGTGGCCCGGTGTCAATGTCCTCTGGTTCCGAACAAAAGCAATTCAGTCACATTGCGGAAATAAAACCCAACCCCGCGCCCGTCCGGGCCGCCATCCTTTCTGACCTTGAGCCAAACGATATTTGTCTTGTAGGTGAAGCCCCATTTTTTCATGATCGTGAGCGCTTCCATGAGCAAGGCGTTAGGGGACCAGAGGTAAAGATGACTCTGAGCCTTGGCCACGTCGGGGATAGGCAGCGCAGCGATTTCATCGAAACTCATAGTTTCGTAACGGCGCAGCCGTTTGTGTTCCGGGGCCACTTTGCCTGTACGGTTGGCGAATCGCCAGGGTGGGTCGATAAGAATTGTACCGTACCGTCCAGAAAGTCCGTTCCAGTTCATTTGTGATCCTCCCTGACTTGAGAGTGGTTTATGGATTAAAGGTCACTTGATAAGAACTGTACTAAATGCCAGTATTCTCGTCAATCGCATTTTTTCTCCCCAGAAAATCGGCTCAATCCCCGGTGGGGCTGGGTGTCAAATGATTGAAAGGAATTGGGTTGCGCCGGTTGCGTCCAGAATCATTTCCACAAGCGTTTTTTGTTTCAGTAGATAGGATTAGACGATTGGTCGCAATTTCGTTTCATCATCGTGAAATGCAAATTCGCCGCTCGTTTCTCATCAACCGCCATTCTTCAAGGCCGATGAGAAGGAATTCTCCCCGCTTGCCCCTTTACCCAATCCGGAACTGCTGTTGGCATCCTTCCTTACGACCGATATATTTTGTAGCCAACTTCATCGGGCCTTCATAGAGGAGACGGCATGTGCGGAATCGTCGGCTACGTTGGCCGCAAGGAAGCGGAACCCATCTTGTTGGAAGGTTTGCGGCGGCTGGAGTATCGCGGCTACGATAGCTCCGGCATCGCCACGCTGACCGGACCGCATCTGCACCTGCGCAAGCGGGCCGGACGCATCACCGACCTGGCCAAGTTCCTCGGCGAGCGCCCGGCCCCCGGCTGCCATGGCATCAGCCATACGCGCTGGGCCACGCACGGGCCGGCCAACGATCGCAACGCCCATCCTCACCTGTCCAGCGACGGCCAGATTGCGGTCGTGCACAACGGCGTCATCGAGAATTTCAAAAGCCTCAAGCGCCAGCTCCTGAACGAAGGCGTGGCCTTTCACAGCGATACCGACAGCGAAGTGATCGCGCAGCTCGTCGCCCGGCATTACAACGGCGACCTGGTCGAGGCGGTTCGCAAGGTGCTGGCCATGCTCAAGGGCACCTACGGCCTGGCGGTGGTCAGCCCGCGCAATCCCGACCTGATCGTCGGCGCCCGCCTGGGCAGCCCGCTGGTCCTCGGCATCGGCGACCGCGAACATTATCTTGCCAGCGATCCCGCCGCCTTGCTCGGCTTCACCGACAAGGTCGTCTACCTGCACGATCACCAGATGTGCGTGCTGTCGCCGGACGACTGGCACATTCTCGACATGGAACGCGTGCGGGTCGAGGCATGCGTGCAGCAAATCACCTGGGAGCCGGGCGAGGCCGACAAGGGCGTGTTCGAGCACCACATGCTCAAGGAGATTTACGAGCAGCCGGAAGCCCTGGAAAACGCCATGCGCGGCCGGCTGTCCGATGACGACGCCAGCGCCCATTTCGGCGGCCTCAACCTCGACAGCCAGCAGCTGCGCCGCGCCGAACGCCTCATCCTCACCGCCTGCGGCACCAGCTACCACGCCGCCCTGGTCGGTGAATACCTGTTCGAGGAGTTCGCCCGCATCCCCGTCGAGGTGGAATACGCCTCGGAGTTCCGCTATCGCAACCCGCCCATCGACCGCAATACCATCGTGCTGGCCATTACCCAGTCGGGCGAGACGGCGGACACGCTGGCGGCTTTGCGCGAGTCCAAACGCAAGGGCCATCCGACCCTGGCCCTGTGCAACGTGGTCGGCAGCACCATCGCCCGCGAGACCGACGGCGGCGTCTACCTGCACGCCGGCCCGGAGATCGGCGTGGCCAGCACCAAGGCTTTCTCGAATCAGGTCATCGTGCTGGCCATGCTGGCGCTGTACCTGGGCCGCATGCGCCATCTGTCGAGCCTGCAAGGCACGCGCATGGTCCGCGAGCTCAAGGCCATGCCGGACGCCGTCCGCCGCGCCCTGGGCTGCCACGACGCCGTCAAGCGCATCGCCGCCCGCTTCGCCTACGTCAACAACTTCCTTTACCTGGGCCGGCAATATCTCTTCCCGGTGGGCCTCGAAGGCGCCCTCAAGATGAAGGAGATCAGCTACATCCACGCCGAGGGTTATCCGGCCGCCGAGATGAAGCACGGCCCGATCGCCCTGGTCGATGAAAATACGCCGTCGGTCTTTCTCATTCCCAAAGGCGGCGTGTTCGACAAGGTGATGAGCAACCTGGAAGAGATCAAGGCCCGCGGCGGCCCGGTCATCGCCATTGCTTCCGAGGGCGACGAGGAAACCGCCGGTTACGTGAGCGAAAGCGCCGACGAAGTGATTTTCGTGCCGGACGTGCCGGACTATTTGCAACCGTTGGCGGCGGTGGTGCCGCTGCAGCTTTTGGCGTACCACATCGCGCTCTTGCGCGGCTGCGACGTGGATAAACCGCGGAATCTGGCGAAGAGCGTGACGGTGGAGTAGCAGGCATCGGGCCCTTAGGTTACCATAATACTATTAGCCGCCATTTCTCACCAATAGTGGCTTGCTACACGGTGTCGGAGGATCGACTCGACGATGCCGCGTTTCTTGGCCTCGTCGGCCAATTCCTTCTGGGTCCACTGCGTGATGGGCCGGGCCGATTGCTCGGGCGGCTCGCACGCCAGAGCGAGGATCTGGGTGATCTGCTCGGGCGTGAACTTGCCGGGGTTGCCGCTCCGCGGCGCGTCGCTGAGCATGTCCTCGATAGCGCGGTGGAAGTCGGCGTGGGTTTCGCTGCATTCGATCAGGATGAGGCGCCGCCAGGCCTTGGCCCAGCGGCGCCGCCACAAGCCGACCGGCCCTACGGCAAGCAAAATTCCTCTCAAGGGGCTTACGTCTCAGCCGCGCTTATGATACACTACCCTCATTCGCGGAAGGAGCAAATCATGCGGCCACAAAACCGAGTGCGCGTGCTATTCGCCACGATCCTCCTACTTGGGTGGGGTGTGCCCCGGGCACCCGCCGACGACCGGGTGCCCGACGGCAACCTGGCCCGCGGCATGATCACGGCCGAGACGCAGAAGGCCATCGATCAAGGGCTGGAATATCTTGCCCGAGAGCAGCAGGCGGACGGGTCGTGGGGCACGGGCAAATTTAGCGGCAACGTCGCCATCACCAGCCTGGGCGGGCTGGCGTTTTTGGCCGGCGGCCATCAACCCGGCCGCGGCAAGTACGGCAAAGTCGTTACCAAAGCCGTCGAATATGTCCTGAGCCAGGAAGACCGTTTGGCCCAGCCCGGCTTCCTCAACGGCCGCCGCGGCAACGTCCACGGGCCCATGTACAACCACGGCTTCGCTACCCTGTTCCTCGCCGAGGTCTATGGCATGGGCGCCAGCCGCGTCATGAACGACCAGCTCAAGGGCACGCTCGAACGGGCGATCAAGGTCATCGTCAATTCGCAAAATAACGAAGGCGGCTGGCGCTATCGACCCGTCGCCCAAGACGCCGATATCTCGGTGACCATCTGCCAGATCATGGCCCTGCGGGCGGCCCGCAACGCCGGGATGTCGGTGCCCAAGGCCACCGCGGAAAACTGCATCAAATACGTCAAGAATTGCCAGGACGTTCGCGGCTCGGGCGGGTTCGGCTATCAGGCGTTCGGCGGCCAGCAGCCCGGCTTTGCCCGCACCGCCGCCGGCGTCGTCGCCCTGTACTCGGCCGGCCTGTACGAAGGCGAGGCGGTGCAGAAGGGCCTGGATTATCTCATGCGCTTCAAGCCCGGCGGCGGCGGCGGGCGCATGGGTTTCGAATCGACGGTGTTTTATTATTATGGCCATTACTACGCCGCCCAGGCCATGTGGATCGCCGGCGGCCGTTACTGGAAGGAGTGGTTCCCAGCCGTGCGCGAGGAATTGCTCCGCGGCAACCGCCATCGCCAGGCCGGGGGCAACTGGAGTGCCGACAACTTCTGCACCCATTACTACACGTCCATGGCCCTGATTGTCTTGCAAGTTCCCAATAACTACTTGCCTATTTTCCAGCGCTAGGTGAGTGGGTAGTGGTGAGAATAACCCGGAGGCACCCAAACCCAGCAAACTGAAATCGAAAACCTAAAAGATTATCCGAAAACGGTAGCCGCACCCTTTAGGGTGCGGTTTTCTCGCAGGCTGAAGCCTGCTGCTACCCGATTTCTAAGGAGCGGCCATGGCCAGCTATGGTGTTTCTGGGCCGATCGCCATCCTGTGCGGCTTGAGTCTGGCGTTGCCGGCGCGGGCGGACGACCGCGTGGCGGACGGCAACCTGGCGCGCGGCATGATCACTCCAGAAGCGCAGCGGGCCATCGACCAGGGGTTGGATTACCTGGCCAAAACTCAGGCCGCCAACGGCTCGTGGGGCAGCGGCAACGAATTTCGCGGCAACGTCGCCATCACCAGCCTGGGCGGCCTGGCTTTCCTCGCCGGCGGCCATCAGCCCGGTCGCGGCAAGTACGGCAAGGTCGTCGCCCGCGCCGTCGATTACGTCCTGACCCAGAAAAACGACAAAGGCCTGCTCAGCAATCCCAATTTCCAGTTCAACACCCCCATGTACAACCACGGCTTCGCCACCCTCTTCCTGGCCGAGGTCTACGGCATGGGGACTAACAAGCACATGAACGACCGCCTCAAGACGGCCATCGACCTGGCCGTCAAGCTGATCATCAGCGCCCAGCACAAAAGCGGCGGCTGGCGCTACGATCCCCAGCCCCACGATGCCGATATTTCCGTGACCATCTGCCAGATCATGGCCCTGCGGGCCGCCCGCAACGCCGGCTTTTCCGTGCCCAAGGCCACCGCGGAAAACTGCATCAAATACGTCAAGAAATGCCAGGATAACTCGGGCGGATTCGGTTACCAGGGCGCCGGCGACCCGGGCTTCGCCCGCACCGCCGCCGGCGTCGTCGCCCTGTATTCGGCCGGCGTGTACGACGGCGATGCCGTCAAGAAGGGACTGGATTTTCTCCTGCGTTACAAGCCGGGCGCCGGGCGGGGCGCCTTTCAGGAAAACAACAACGTGTTCTATTACTACGGCCATTACTACGCCGCCCAGGCCATGTGGACCGCCGGCGGCCGCTACTGGAAGGACTGGTTCCCCGCCGTCCGCGAAAACCTCTTGCGCGGCAACGGCCATCGCCAGGCCGGGGGCAACTGGGCCGACAACCAGTTCTGCACCCACTATTACACCGCCATGGCCTTGATCGTCTTGCAAATCCCTAATAACTATCTGCCCATTTTCCAAAGGTGAAACCTCGGTGGAAATCCGAATATCGAAATCCGAAACAAATTCAAAATCCGAATAACAAAATTCGAAACTAATACTGACGGGCATTTTTTGATTGGGATTTTCGGATTTCGAATTTCGATTTTGTTTCGGATTTCGATATTCCGATTTTGGACTTCCATGACATCTCTCTTTTTATTATTGAGTTTTTTCCCGGGAGACCTCCCCGAGCCTTCTTTCATTGTCCAAACGGTGGACGGCGCCACCCCATCCGGTCCGTTGCGAAAACTTTCGTCCGACTTGTCGCTGCGGCTTGGGGGCGATCGTCCGCGTCTGGTGGAAGGGCGGGACTTTCTCGGCCTGCGCCGGCGCGGGACCGTCCTGCCGGCTTTTCCCCGCCAGCAGGTCTTGCTATTCGCCAATGGCGACCGAGTGCCGCTCGATCCCAAGGGGCCAGTGCTTTTGGGGGACGACCAGCTCATCTGCGTGCCCGCGCCGCCGCTGCGTCCGGAAAAGACCGTGGAACTGGCGGTGCCGCGGACCGCCCTGGCCGCCCTGTGGCGAACAGCCCCCGAAGGATTCGACCTGGTCGATCCGCTGGATCGGTTCATGCGGGGGTTGCTGCAAGACAAGCGCAACGCCGACCGCCTGATTTTGACCAACGGCGACAATGTGGACGGCCTGCTCAAAACTCTGGACTGGCGTAAAGGAGCCGTCGTGAAAACCCGCGGCGGCGCTGTGGAGGTGGCCTGGTCCAGGGTTGCGATCCTGGCGCTGAACACCATCTATCAAATCCGCCGCCCGCCCAAGCAGGCTTACGGCCACGTGGTCCTTGACAACGGTGCCAGGCTCAGCCTGGCTTCTCTGGAATTCGACGCGGGAAAGGGCATCCTGGCGGGAAAAACCCTGTTTGGGGCACGCGTGCAATTTCCGTTGGCGAATCTGGCATCCCTGGAGATGCGCCAGCACCGGACGGTGTATCTTTCGGACTTGGCCCAGAAAAGTTACGAACACACGCCGTTTTTGGGCGTTTCCTGGCCGCTGGTTAAAGACGCCGCCGTCACTGGCCGCGACCTGCGCCTGGCCGGCGACACGTTCGCCAAGGGCCTGGGCATGCACGCCGACAGCCAGGTGACTTACGCCCTCGACGGCCGGTATCAGCGGTTCGAGGCGCTGGTCGGCCTGGACGACATCACCGGCCAGCGCGGCCGGGTCCGTCTGGAAATCCTCGTGGACGGTAAGGCTCAACCGTTGCCCAACAAGGGAGTACTCACCGGCCGCGATCCCCCTTGGGCCGTGCGGGTGGAGGTCGGCCAGGCGCGCGTCTTGTCACTTGTCGTCCGTCAGGCCGGATTTGGCGACGTGCAAGCCCACGTCAACTGGGCGGGAGCATGGCTGATAAGGCGAGCGGCAGGAAATAACTTACCCGGTGGAACCGGCGTCTCGCCGGTTCTGGACAGGCGAGACGCCGGTCCCACCGGTTGGCGAATTCCTGCCGTTCGCCTAAAAACTCAATAACCGAGACTGTCGTCGGTCTCAAGTCTCAAAACTATTTTGAAACCGGTTACCCCGCATTTCTCACCAAATGTAGCACGGATTTCCCAATCCGTTTCGCAGCCA
>CAZFGM010000333.1:0-8046 GCA_964518515.1 uncultured Alcaligenaceae bacterium
GGGTAGGACCGGTGCGTGGACGTGTCGGCATCCGTGTAATGGTAGGTGTGCCAGAACATGCCATGGTTGTAAGCGGCTTTGTCGCGGTCGGTGTGGTAGACGTCGATGTCGATTACGTGTCTGGCCAACTCGTCCATGTGCCGCCACCAGCGGGAGTCCCCGCTGCGGAGAAACTGGTAGACGAAACCGGCCACGGCGTCGTACTGATTGTTGTAATGCGATATCAGCGGCGGCGGTCCCCGGTGGTACACCGCCTCATGATCTGCATAAATGTCGCCGAAGTGCCGCCAGCCGTATTCGTCGATGACTTCGCGTTTCCGCTCGAAAGTGTCGTCCCCTTCGATGGCCGCATCCACCAGGCGCAGGTAATCGGTATTGGGGTCGCTGGATTTCGGTGTGAGGTAGGGGATGGCTCCGCTGGAGCAGTACCATTCCGGCGTGGCTTGCGGCAACAGGGGCGCCCGGCACCAGGCTAAAGGGTCGTCGGTCACCGCGTCCGGCCCGAAGGCAACATAAAAAGTGTGAGTCTTTTGTTCGCCGCCTTGAATTTCGTGAACGTCGGCATATTGCCGGGGAAAGAGTCGAAGGACAAGCACATCCGCTGAAGCCTCGATGGCTTTGGGGAAGTTTTGCCAGAAGGACGGCATGGCAACGGCGATCAGGTTTCCGCCCCGCTCCAGAGAGACGGCCGGTGTCGCCCGCCGGCCGGTTCGTTCGCCGTCCGGGGCCCGCAGGCGGTAGCCGCAAAACGTGTTTGGCACCACCCGCTTGCGGTTCAGGTGGTTGGGGCTGCGCCAGTTCTCGCCGCCGCTGGAATCCTGATACAACTCCACAGGTGGTGAAAGAGATTCAAAGGGCGCGCCCACCTCGGGGGAACAACGGACCTGCGCCGGGCCCGGACCTTCCGGCAGCGCCACGGTCAAGGCGGCATCGCGGACGTAGATCGAACCGCGATCGCCCAGATCCCACAGGCCGCCGGGGTGGATCGCTCGTCGCGGGTTTCGCAGCGTCAGGTCGAAGCGGACCGTCGCCGAGCCGGCGAAGAAGTGCAGGAGAGCCACCAACTCGCCCAGCGGCTGGGGCCCGCGGCCAGCAAGGTCCCCTTCCAGCCGTACGGCAGCGCGAAGCGGGCCGGTTTCTTCCAGACGCACTCGGGCGATGCGCGGTTCGTACAAGGCCCCAGCTTCATCCTCAACCAGGAATCGCGTGCGGGCCTCGTCGATCAACCTGCTCGCCCCGGCCATCACCGAAACGAATGGAAACGGCCCCCCGGCCAGAAGCTGGAATTGTGCTGGTCCGGTGTCGATCATCACCTGACCATCCTGACCGGATGTCCGCAGTTGGCCCGGTAGTTCCGACAACCCTTCCGAGGCGAGGCTCAGCCGGTAGCAAGCCGCCCCGTTGACGTTGGCCTGCCAGTCAAGAAGCAGCCAGCGGACCGAACCATCCGGCCAGCGGTCCAGAACTCGGGTCTGGAGCGGTACTCGGGAGCCCTGATCGTCCTGCAAGAGCAAACGGGTTCTGTCCGACAGCAGGCCCCGCGGCCAGGGCAGGCCGCAGGTCGCCGGCTCCTGCCGCCGCACCGGAGGGGTTGTGACCTGAATTGAAAGTTCAACCGTCTGATGAGGTAATGGATTGATTACACGTGAATGATTCATCGGCAAGCTCTTAGCAAAGAATACGAGACTTCCCAATCCAGAGGATCGGTCGCCTTACTCCGCTTAATTCTCTGTTCCAAACAGAAAGTGATTTTCTATGAGCCCGGTGGATCTGTTACCACCTTCCTTGCGGAACGATTTTCCGCTGCTGTCGCGGCGGCACCCTTCCGGCCGGCCGGTGATTTACCTCGATAGCGCGGCCACGGCGCTCAAGCCGCTTGCCGTCATTCAAGCTATGTCGGACGTCATGGCCCTGCACAGCGCCAATGTGAACCGCCCCGTCTACTTCTTGGGCGACGAGGCCACCGAACTCTTTGAAGGAGCCCGAGGTAAAGTGGCCCGCCTGATCGGGGCCAAAGCGCACGAAGTCGTCCTGTTGCGGAACGCCACCGAGGCACTCAATCTGGTGGCCCGCTGTTATCCGCGCAAGGGACGCGTGCTGGTGTCCTTGGGAGAGCACCACTCCAACTTACTCCCCTGGGGGACCGAAGAAGTGACGCGCATTCCCCTGTGCCCCGATGGGAGAGTGGACGAGAAAGCGTTCCTGGGCGAGCTGGGCCGCGGCGACGTTTCGGTTGTCGCCGTCAACCATGTCTCCAATGTCACGGGCCTGCGGACCAACGCCCGCCGCCTGGCCGACGCGGCCCACGCCGTCGGCGCCATCCTCGTTCTCGACGTTACGCAATCGGTACCCCACAGCCCCATCAACGTGCAGGAACTCGACTGCGATTTTCTCGCTTTCAGCAGTCACAAGATGTGCGGCCCCAGTGGAGCCGGCGCCTTGTACGGCAAGGAGGAGCGCCTTGCAGAGCTCGATTGGTATCTGCATGGCGGGCATACAGTGGACCAGGTTGAACACGGGGTTGCGACGCCCAAGCAGGCGCCCTGGCGGTTCGAGGCGGGCACCCCCGCTATCGAGGCGGTGGTCGGCTTCGGCGCCGCCGTGGACTACCTGCAAAAGGTCGGATTCGAACAGATCGAGAAACACAACCGCCTGCTGCGCGCCCAGGCGCGGCAGCGTCTGGAAGGGTGTGCTGGTGTCACCCTCGTCGGACCGCGCGCCGCGGTGGATACGTCCGGCCCCCTCAGTTTCACCATCGCCGGCACCCCCTCACATCTGATCGCGCGCGGTTTGAGCGACGGCTTCGGCATCTGCGTGCGCGCGGGTTTTCATTGCGCCCAGCCGCTGCACGAACAACTCGGCTTTCCCGCCACGCTGCGGATTTCGTTCTACCTGTACAACCAGCCCTGGGAGATCGACGCCCTGTTCGAGGCCCTGGGTTCCATCGTGTCCCTGGGCCGCAAGCCGGCCGGGGCGCGTTTGCGACAGGAGCGTGTGGCGTGAGCGGATGCCCTCTGCTCGTATTTGCCGATGATTGGGGCCGGCACCCTTCGAGCTGCCAGCATTTGATCCGTCAGCTGTTGGAAAAATATCCGACCTGGTGGGTCAACACCATTGGCACGCGCCGCCCGCGCCTGGACTGGGCCACCATGGTCCGAGGACTGGGCAAGGTGCGGCAGTGGATGCGGCCCACCTCTCGGGCCCGTACTGCGATTAACCAAGGTGGGGTTGCGGCTTCTGGCGGTTCGGAGGACCGACTGAAAACCGGACTCCAACCTGCGGGGGATGACGGGTTGCCGGGAAACCTTCGCGTTCTGAACCCGAGAATGTGGCCGTCATTTGGCTCCCGGCTGGGCCGTTGGCTGAATCGCAGGCTGCTGGTGCGGCAGTTGACCGCGGTTATCGGTTCCATGCCCGAACCGCCCGTCGCGGTGACTACCTTGCCGATTGTTGCCGATCTAATGGGGGAATTGCCGGTCCGGCGCTGGGTCTATTATTGCGTGGACGACTTCAGCGAATGGCCGGGTCTGGATGCGGAGCCGCTGCGGCACATGGAAAAGATCGTGGTCCAGCGGGCGGACACGCTCATCGCCGTCAGCCAGACCCTACAGGAAAAGTTGAGCGGCATGGGAAGGCAGTCATACCTGCTCACGCACGGGGTCGATCTCGACTTTTGGAGTAAGCCCGGGCCACAACCGTTTCCGTCGCTTGCTGGGCTGGAGCGACCCCTGGTGGTTTTCTGGGGAGTGATCGACCGCCGCATGGACGTAGGATTCGTGAGGCATCTGGCCAAAGAACTAGAGCGTGGGACGATCATCCTGGCCGGCCCTGAGGCGGATCCCGACCCAGCCCTTTTTGCCGCCGACCGCATCGTTCGGCTCGAGTCGCTGCCCTTCGAGCAGCTTCCCCGCCTGGCTCGGGAGGCGGGGGTTCTCATCATGCCCTACGCCGACTTGCCGGTGACGCGGGCCATGCAGCCTCTCAAGCTAAAGGAGTACCTGGCCACGGGAAAGCCGGCGGTGGTGAGGCGTTTGCCCGCCACGCACTCGTGGGCCGACTGCCTTGACCTAACCGATACTCCCGAATCTTTCGCTCAGGCAGTGCGGCGGCGGCTTCGCGAGGGGTTGTCGCCAGGGCAGCGGTCGGCGCGTGCCCGATTGGCCGAAGAGAGTTGGGCCGAGAAAGTCAGGGTATTCGAGTGCTGGGCCCTTATGGATAAGGAATCCGGGTTTAGGAATCTGGATTCAGGAATCAGCCAACCGGCCGCTTAACTTTGCTACTCTAAAATTCCTACCCTCTTTTCGAAAAAAAAATGAATCGGCACGTTTCGATTAACGAATCCACATGCCAGGTGTCGAATCCGTCCTTGGATTCGATTCCAAGGTTTCGCACCGAGGCCGGCATGCGCGTGGTCCTGGAAACCCGCGTGGTCGCCGGATCGGGCGGCGGGCCGGACAAGACGATCCTTAATTCGCCTCGATTCCTTACTTCGGCGGGCTACCGGACGCTCTGTGCGTACATGCATCCGCCGGGGGACCCGGGTTTCGAGCAGTTGCGGGACCGGGCGCGGGTCTGGCAGGCGCCGCTGCTCTCGGTCGCCGATCGCGGCCCGTGGGATTGGCAAGTCGTGCCCGAACTGCTGCGCATCTGCCGCCGGGAACATGTCGCGATTTGGCACGGACACGATTACAAAAGCAACGCCTTGGGCCTGTTGCTCCGCCGGTTCTGGCCAATGCGGCTGGTGACCACGGTTCATGGTTGGGTTCACCAGACGCGGCGAACGCCCCTGTATTATTGGATCGACCGGTTTTGCTTGTTGCGCTACGAGAAGGTGATTTGTGTCTCGGAAGACTTGCGCGACCAGTGCCTGGCCGTGAGAGTGCCTAAAGAGCGCTGTTTGTTGATCGAGAATGCCATCGATACGCAGGAATTCTCACGCCGGCAAAGCAAGAGAGAAACGAAGAAGCGGCTCGGCTTTTCCCCGGAGCGTTTCGTAATCGGTGCCGTTGGCCGGCTTTCCGCGGAGAAGGGTTTCGACGTCTTGATCCGATCGGTAGACGAGTTGTTGCAAGCGGGGGCAGATGTCGAGCTGGCCATCGCCGGGGAAGGCGACCAGAAACCGCACCTTGAAGGCCTGATCCAAAGCCTCGACCGCAAGAACCGTATCCATCTCCTGGGCTATCGCGCCGATACCAGGGACTTTTACCAGGCGATGGACGTTTTTGCCTTGAGCAGCTTTCGCGAGGGCTTGCCGAACGTCCTGTTGGAGGCCATGGCGCTTGAGGTTCCGGTAATCGCCACCCGCGTGGCCGGTATTCCACGCCTGGTCCAAAGCGAGGACAATGGCTTGCTTATCGAACCGGGGGATCCTGTAGGGCTGACACAAGCCCTTGCCCGCCTGTTGAAGGACGCCGACCTGCGCACCCGCCTGGCCGAGGCCGGCCGCAAGACAATCGAAACCCGCTACAGTTTCGCGGTCCGGATGCAGAAGATCCGAGCCCTTTACGACACACTTCTGGCCTGAACCGGGCCAACCAATCCTCAGAAACTTCATCCCCCGACAACTCATCATCGATCGCCGAGGCGTGCCCCTTCCCTTGGCCAAGGTAACAGGTGTCAAGCACCGTTGACACTCTGTCACCCATCAGGCGAGGGGTAGCGGTGCGATCGGCCGTTCATTGTTTGCACGATCAAATCCCTAACTCTTTCTGCCAAATCGCTTAGGAAACAATCCTGAAAAAGTAATCCAAGATATCCTTTTTGGTCCCTTTCTTGCTCACCCAAAATAAATCGTAAACCGCTTCCCAAGACGGAAGCGGACCAGGCCCTTTCCAATTGTAACCAACCGGACAGGAGTGCGCGCCGGCTTTGTTTGTAGTTGGCACGCTCCCCGAGCCGTGTTACGGCACACGGAGTGTGCCTACTATCTTCCATCCTGGGTGTTTCATCATGAAGTGTCTTGTCACCGGAGCAGCTGGTTTTATTGGTTCCCACCTTTGTGAAAGGCTCTTGCGTTCGGGCCATGAAGTCATTGGCCTGGATGCGTATATCCCCTATTACCCCCGGAAGACCAAGGAGCGAAACCAAAAGAAGGCCTTGCGGCATCCGCGTTATCAGTTTTTTTGCCGCGACCTGCGTTCCGCTCCGCTCGACGACATTCTGGGTGATGTCGAAGTGATCTTTCATCTGGCGGCCATGCCCGGACTGGTGCAGAGCTGGACCGATTTCAATGGCTACTGGACCTGCAATGTGCTGGGCACGCAGATGTTGCTGGATGCGGTAACCCGCGGCCGTTCGCCATTGCGGCGCTTCATCTTGGCGTCCACTTCCTCGGTCTATGGGCGATATGCTTCCGGCGACGAGTACCTTCCTACGCGACCCATCTCGCCCTATGGCATCACCAAGCTGGCGGCCGAAAATCTCTGCCGGGCTTATAGCGAGGCCCAGGGGTTGCCGGTCGTGATCTTGCGGTATTTTTCGGTCTACGGCCCGCGGCAGCGGCCGGAAATGGCGTATCACCGGTTTATTCAGTCCCTTCTGCGCGACGAGCCGCTCACCGTCTGTGGCGATGGCCAACAAGTGCGCGGCAACACCTATGTCAGCGACTGTGTTGCCGCCACGATTGCCGCCGTCCAGGCCTTTCCGGGCGAGATCTACAACGTCGGTGGCGGAGAATCGGCCAGCGTCTGGGACATTATTCACAAGCTCGAGGCCCTGGCCGGACGATCGGCCCAGGTGAAAAAGGAACCGGCCCGCCGCGGCGACCAACGGCACACCTTTGCCGATACCGGCAAGCTGCGTCGCCATATCGGCTGGGAGCCGCACATCGACCTCGATGAGGGACTGGCGCGGCAGTGGGCGTGGCAAAAGGGGGAGCTGGCCGGGTTCGGTTCCGCTAATCCCCCCAGTGAAGATTTGGCCGCCATCAGTCATTAACTTTAGGAGTGCACCTTCCTTGAATCTTCTGCAAAAAATTTTTTCTCCAGAAACGCAGTTGCCGTCCGTGGGGACTCTGGAAATCCGCACCCATGTGGGGCGCGACGTGGCCGGGCAGGTCCCCCATCTGGTGGCCTACGTGAGTCGTGGGACCGAAGTGCCCCTGAGCAGGCATCCCGCATGGTTAGGGGTGTTGGCGGCGGGATTGCGGCACACGCCGTATTGCCTCGAAGCGGTTGAAGATGGTGAAACCCGTGGTTTCCTTGCCCTGGCCTATGTTCGCAGTCTGCTGTTCGGGCGCTTCCTGGTCAGCCTGCCTTATTTGAATTACGGCGGCGTGGTCGCTGACGACGATTTCACCGCCAACCTGTTGATTGACCGGGCTGTGGAACTGGCTGACGAGCTCAACGTTCGCTATTTGGAGTTGCGCCACGAACATCCGGTGGAACACCCCGCGCTCGCTTCGCCCTTGACCAACAAAGTGCATATGCGCCTGGAGCTGCCCGCCACGCCTGGGAAATTGTGGGACAAGCTGTCGGGGAAGGTTCGCAATCAGGTTCGCAAAGGTCAGAAAAATGATTTGAAGGTCCAGTGGGGAGGCGGGGAGTTGCTGCCGGATTTTTACGACGTGTTCAGCCGCAACATGCGGGACCTAGGCACTCCGGTTTATGGGCGGAAGCTGTTCCGGAGCATCCTGGAGCACTTTCCGGAGGGGGCGGAGTTTTGCGTCGTACGAGCGGACGATCGGGCAGTGGCCGCAGCCCTCCTATTGCACGGCTGGGGAGTGACCGAGGTTCCCAGCGCCAGCACCTTGCGCTCGCACAATCATACCAACGCCAACATGCTGATGTACTGGCACTTGCTCGAGCGTGCGGTGCAGCGCGGCCAAAAGGTGTTCGATTTCGGCCGCTCCACCGCCGACAGCACTTGCTACCGCTTTAAAAAACAATGGGGCGCTGTACCCGCCCCAGCCGAATGGCAATACTACATGCGCCGCGGCGATGTCGGCGAAATGCGCCCCGAGAATCCGCGCTACCAGCGCTTGATTCGCCTCTGGCGCTGGCTGCCCGTCCGACTGACCCGGCTGATCGGCCCGTGGATCGTGCGGGG
>CAZFGM010000334.1:0-8042 GCA_964518515.1 uncultured Alcaligenaceae bacterium
TTTAACCCGCTAACTCGACCTCGGCATTTTTCCATTTCAGGCTGAACCAAAACAAGGAACTGGCAAGACACCAAGTGGAATCGATTGAAGCACAGCGAACAGCCGGAATGAGCGCGGCCCACGGGTCGATCCGTGGTCGACGGACCTTGGCGGGGTCTAGCGTCTGCAACTGTTTGAAGTCGCCCCCATTCGGGAGCAGGTGCATGGTGGCGTAAGCCACCGCCAGCCCAACCTCCTCGCAGGCGGCCTCCAGACGGCGTTTCACGTCTTCTGCCGGCTCTCGCCCCGCTCTTGTCATGCACGCCCTCCTGCCGATCCTGGTCAGTTGCAACTCACCGGCCCGGCGGAGCGGGCCGGACAAAACACATTCTCTTCGGGAAAGAGGAAGGGGAATCAGCCTGTCGCCGCCTTCCAGCATGTCTGTAGCCAGGCCAGTTCGTCCTTGCCCAGCATCACGTCGGCCTGGCCCTCCTTGACCGTCACCACGGTATTCCAGCCGATGTCGCCGCCACGGAGCTCGCCGATCTTGCGCTCGGGGTCGTACACGAATACCCACTGCTCGGTGAAGCGGTTCTGGAAATAGCCGTAATACTTTCGGCTTGCCTGGTTCGTGATCGCCGGCGGCTCGCCGCAGTCTGCCGTGTGCGTGTTCCAGATGGTGAACAGTGGATGGCTCATTGCTGGCCTCCTGACCAGATTGGTTTTCTTGCTGTGCATTGTATGTCATCGGCCCAACACAAGGAGAGAAAGCCGGGAGTTCATCACGAGTTTCGTCAGAAGGCCGAAGAGGCTCAAGGCCTCGGCTCGGGTGCCGGTAGTAGACGTAGACCCGTCGGCCGCGGGCATTGTCGGGAGCGTGCATGCCCAGTTGTTGGAAGTGCCGGACGACTGCCTCGGCATCCTCTGCCGAGTCCGCGGGTATAGACAGAAAGGACAGTGACTGACCGCGGCGCGGAAACGTTTGCTTCCACTGATCCAGATTACTGGTCCTTCCGATCAACCAGTTCGAGTAGGCCAGTGGCCGAGGCCGCTGGCGATGACGCTCGATGATCTGGATGATTCTCAAGAGGTCCATGACGGGCGGGGAGTGTACAGAGTGGCAGGGTGAAAAGCGACTTTTTCGCGTGGGTCCAAGGTCAGGTTGGGCCGTCCGGACGCGGTATAAGCGATCCTGGCGATTATTAAACGTCCGCCCACCGCATCCGCCCCACTACCAACCGCTGCAACCATCCGCGCCGTTTTCCCCGTGGCATCCACCAAAGGCAAAAGAAACGCGCCCGTTTCTGCCGCCCCAGCAGACAGGCCCGCCAGAGAACCTGGCCGCGAAACTGGCCTATCCGGCGACCGCTGCTAACAGCCGCGGGCGGAACCACGAACTTCTCTTTGTTTGAAACATTTTCATTCGTTTGTTACCACATACACCTCTCTACCTGTCTGGGTGGATTTTATGGCTGCCAGCGCAATACGAAGCGCTTCCACGGCATCCTTCGCGGTAACAACGGGGGGGCGTCTGTTCGCTGTGGCGGAAAGGAAGTCTTCCAAGATGGCCCTCAAAGGCCTGCCAATGAACTGTTTGGTCTCTGTCGGTTGAATAGCCTGGAGTTCGGGCTCTCCCGATTCGGGGCGTAGGCGACAGACATGCAGTTTTTGGCCCAGATAATCTAGCTTTAAAACTCCGCTTTCGCAGGTTACGACCGTCTGTCGTTCTCGTTCGGGACTGAACCGGTGGAGGGTCACGGTCGCTATGGTTTGATTCGCGAAGCTCATGGTTACCGAAGCCCTATCATTTCCAGCTTTGGCCCACACACTCTGCACTTGTTGACCCACAAGACGTGGAATCAAATCGAATTCGTGGACCCCAAGGTCCCGAATGACGTTATCTCTACTGGGCCGGTGGGGAGGTTGAACCCGCCGCGCTTCTACCATCAACACAGAACCCAAGTCACGCAGTTTTTCCACAGCAACCACGAATAGCGGGTTGAATCGCTCAGAGTGGCCCACGGTTAGAATCCGGCCATGTTCCGTCGCTAAAGTTGACAGTTCCATTCCCTCCTTGGGCGTCTCACAAATTGGCTTTTCGACGAAAACGTCCTTCGCGCTGGCTAAAGCCTTGGCAGTGATCGGATAATGGAGTTTCGTCGATGTCGCGACCACAACGGCCTCGATATCTTCCCTTTCGAGTATCCGTTCATAACCCTCATCTCCGGCATAATAGAAAACACCAAGCTGTCGTGCGATGTGTTCGGCTTCGGCGGCGGGATCTGCAATTGCAACGACTTGTACGCCTTTTATCTGAAGTAACTCTCGGAGGATCGTCTCGCCTCGCCGACCAACTCCGATCAGCCCAGTGATGGTTTTCTCCTTGGTGTCCATAACCATCCCCCCTTTACGTCCGTTTTCGAAGGCATATATTTTTTCATCCGCGGTTGACGGCAAACCAGTGCGACACGCCCGGAGCCAGCGAACGGAGCACGGGCAAAAGCTCTGGTTCGCTGGTCGGACGGTTCTGTTAGTTTCACTCGCTTTCGCGAAACAATACGCGTTGTGAAACGCTCGGCTCGATGTGTTGCTCCAGGGTCGGAACGGCAACCCGACCTTGTTCAACATGCACTGTTGCATTCGGCGCAACGAAGACCACTTTGTAGTAGTCTTCCGCGATCCGCGGAACCCGCGAACGGTTCCAGGCGGCCCTCGAACGTTGAGGAGTTTCCGGAAGCGTCATCAAGGCAGCCATTTCATCACCTCCTCCACCAAAAAGGGGTAAAGGGAGAATTTGCCGGGCCAAACGGACAGCAGGCCCGGCAGATGCCGAATCACCGCGATTCCAGGTTTCTTGCCACGAAATCCCCACGTATCACTAGCGGAATATTCCGCTTTGACACAGCAGTAAGGTTTTATTTCCCTGAACTGGGCTCCCGGCAACAGCCGCTGAACAGCCTGCTGGATCGATTGCACCACTTTCGGTTCGCAATCCAGGTCTTTCGAGCTGTCGGTCTCGTGGTCACTCGCCGCATCGATAACCGAGCAGTTTGGGTCGCTATGCGGGACGACAACCTGGAATCGGTCGTCCAAACAAACCATCATGCTTTGCGTCAGTCGGTTCGTGACGACGAGGTGGGCTTTGAACAAGCGAAAGTTCAAGGCAGTCAAAGGAACGCCCGCCGTTTCCAAAAGCTGCGCCCCACGTGCCCCCGTCGCGTTGATCGTTAGCGGGGCTTCCGCAGCCCATTCATCGCCTGTTTCCCGATCACGAACAAGGGCTCCGGTCACTCTTCCCTGCGAAGCCATCAAGGACGTTACTTCGCTATCTGTCATCAACGTGGCGTTGCCGGTTTCTTGGGCCTGAAATGCCAGTCGCGCCAGGAGACGGTGCGGCGAGAAAACCTTGTCCTGGGTCAAGAAAGCCTCCAGAATAGGGGCGCCAGCGAGCAACGGCTCTTGCCGCTGCAACTCCCGGAGGTCCACTGGCGTGAACGGAATATCCAGCCCCTTCCAAGCCGCCGAGTATCGTGCAGCCGTAGCCCGTTCGGTTGCCAGATAATAGACCGGGGTCGATTCAACGATACCGGCGGCGTCGCGAAGAATCCCTTCCGATGATCGGAGGAGGGTAGTAGCGATTTCCGGTTCGTTCACCGCGTATCGCGTTCCGCGGTGGAGCCAGTTGTGGTGGCGGACGCTTTGCAGCGGCGCCAACACGGATGCTTGTTCCAGCAACAGGACTCGTTTGCCTTTTTGGGCAGCCGCACGGGTTATGGCGATGCCAGCGATGCCGCCGCCGATGACCAGGAGGTCCAACTCTTCGAAGGGCCAAGCTTTGTTTCTCGGATATTTCGCCCTTTTGATGTCAACCACCATGATGAATCTCCTGCGGCAGGTTGGTAACGTGAATAGGGTTTAAATAAGAGGGCGTCCGGAAAGCGTACATCCGCGCCTACGGCAGGCCCGCCCCGCGGGCGGATGTACGCCCTTGTAACTGGACGGATGTAACCCCGCGCTCTGCGGGGATTGCCTGCGTGTGTTTTGCGTCATAGGGTGCGCCCATTAGCGAGTAAAGGAAACGGAGGCAGGAATGGAGGATGTGGATGCGGGATTTCTTTCCAAATATGGACGCCAATAGTGTGGCAATACAACTCAGGAAGTCACTTGAGGTCCTTACTGCCAGGCAGGTTCAGAGGTTACGGCGTGCGCACAATCTCGTAATCGAGGACCTTTCCCGAGTTATTTATGGAGACGCCAAAAAAACCTTTGGGAAAACGAAAACCGTTGAGGAGTGGGCACGGGGGAGAAGTCTTCCCAACGAAACGGCTCAGCTGCGGTTCTGCGAGTACTTTGACCTGGACTACCTTGGCCCTTCGCCAATCGAACAAATTGCCTTCGTGCACTTTTGTTCGTCAAACCCCAAAATCCAACCGCAGAAAGAATGGCTGCCGAGGGGGGATTTGAATGTGCAACTCCCTCCCTTTCCTGATAACTTCCTCGACCTTCTCACTTTTGTGGCCTTCTGGTGGGTGTTGTGGCCTTATGCAACAGTGAATCCAGTATTGGAAAAGCCGCCAGCGGCAAGGCTGCTGACCCTGATAGCCGCAGAGCCGGCAAAACAAACCATCGTGGAAAACCTGCGAGGGCCAGAACTGTTGACCGCGATAGCTGCGGAACCGCCCCTCTTGAAAATGTTAGAGGAGGTAGCAACCAAGCTGAAAAATCTTCCGGTTTGTGGAGAAGAAGTCGCGAACCAACTAGGCTTCGGAGCGCGTTCGACCAGTGATGTTCTGGGAAACATGTTGGACAGCATCGAGCGGGCCAGCAAGTGGGTCTAGAAACCACCTTTCCTAACAGAGGTCATTATGGAATTCCCTGGCAATTTAATTCCCGAGGAGCGCGAACGTCTTGAACAGCGCGTCGAGAGGATCCTTGAACGCGGCTTTGCTGGGTTTCCGGCGCCACCCAAGAAATCACGTCTCCTTGAGCCGCTGCACGCCCGCAGGCGTTGGCTCCAGGCCGCTGCCATTCTGCTCCTTATCCTTGCGGGTGGTGCGGTGGCCGCCAAGGGCCTTGAGTGGTACCAACGGTTCCAACGGTGGTACACCGCCTACCACTTCGATGCCCCCATCGTTTATCACGGCGATGACCGGGAAAAACCCCCGGAAAGCGGAAAAGCCGCAAAACCGATTTCCACCGTGGGCCACCAGGTCAGAATCCGCGGGGAGGCCTGGCCGCATTTGATCAGGCAAATCGAAATCGCTGTAACGCCAGGCCTCGATAAGGGGGAGTCTGTTTGGCGGAAAGTACTGGCAATCAGCAGCGATGCGGATGACGCGTCGCGGCCGCCCAAGTCGTTTCGACTGAGCTTTGAGGTTCCAGGCGACGGCCAATTACGAACCGTGACCATTCGGCCCATCCCGCATCCCGAAGCCTTGGCCGCCAACCCGGATGCCCTACGGGAGGAGAAGCTGATTTGCAAGGTGAATGTTCTGTGTCTCGGGTTGGGAGCCATAGCTTACGTTGACGACCTTTACCGCTTAGAAAACTTGCAACCTGGGCAGAACATTCTTGAGCCTTTGATACTGGTGAAGGGTACCGCCCGGGAAGATGGATTCCTGGCGATCGTCGTGGAGGACCCGGAGGGAAACTTCCACCTTCAAAACCAGCCGATTGCCGTGAAAGCCGGGCAACCATTCGGGCCAGTCGGGGTGCATTTCGGGCGACCTGAAGGCGGACGAAATGAGTTCGTGGTTCACTTCGCCCACTACAAAGCGCCGAGGACTTGGCCGGCGGACTTGGGCGTCGGTCAACTTGTCGGCGGGCTCCCGGTTAGCGCAAGCCCAGGGGAACAGATCCAATACCTTTCGGTTCGGGTGAACCTGAAGCAGTGATTCGAAACCATTTTTCAAAAGGAGAAGCCATGAGAACGGTCGCACAACTTGTGGTTCTGGGTGTTTTGCTGGCTGGCGGGCCGCCCGGGGTGAGCCAGGACAAAAAAGACATTAACCTCACCCTTTTGGGTCTCAAGAAAGGATCCGACGCCGGACAGTTCGTGGTTGTTCAGGGGCAGGTCAAGGGAATTCCGGAAGGCACGATTATCGGCCACGCCGTCTGGCCGAAAGGCGACATTTTCTATACTGGGCGGCACGTAACGCGCGTAGGCAAAGGCGGCAAAGTCGAGATCAAGGCTCAGATTGGACGGGTCGGCAACATCGATGTCGGGAAGGAATTCGCCATTTATGCCTATGCCTTTGAGCTTGGTCAAAAGCCCCCCGTGTTTGACGAAAAGAATCCGGTCAACAACGAACTGGATTTTCTTGAAAAGCTCATCCCCCACGTTTACCAAAAGAATCCTAAGGCCATATCCGTTGGCCTCACTGTCACCCGGAAAAAATAGGATCTCTGCTTGCTCGCCGGACACGGCGAGCAAGCTCCCTCCGGCGATCTTCACAGCTTTACCATGTGCGGAAGTAGAACACCAGCTTTTGGAAGGAGTTTTTCATGCGAAGCTCTTGGTTGCGGATTTCGGCACTTGTGATCCTGAGCTGGATTTCCATGGGAATAATCCTCGGTTCGGACGCGTCCAAAGACAAGAAGCCGAAAACGCACAAACCAGAACCCCTAATATACATCACCCAGGTTAGTGCCAAGGAACAGATTATCCGCGGCGAGGTAAAAAATCTTCCCGAGCCGGCAGATCAATTTGTGGTTTATTGTTTAGTGCGCACCGATATAATTTACCCACATCCTAATGATACCACGGTAGGTACTATTGATAGCAAAGGGCGCTGGGAAATCCCACATAAGCCGCGTGGGCAAGAGCGCGAGTTGCTGGCTGTGCTCGTGCCTCGTTCCTTCAAGATGCCGGTTCAGGTGCGAGTTCTGGAGGACCTTTCTGGGATTCTGGCCGCCACCGGGATCCGATATCAAAAGGAATTCAAGGGCCAATCCCAGGTGAAACCGCGGCGGATAAACTTCGCCAACCGCATATTTAGGGTTCGCAATGAAACAGGCGGACCAGGCCCAAACCATTTTAGCGATGATGAGGGGAATGTGTTTTTGAAGAACGGCCACCTCAATCTAAGGATTACGGAGCACGGGAAGGAGACCCATTGCGCGGAAGTTGTGTTGGAAGAGCCCCTAGGCCTAGGGTTCGGGCAATACACCTGGGTCATTTCAGGGAAGTTTTCTCGAGATCATTTTGATGACCGGACTGTTTTGGGAATCTTCCTTTATGGGAACAATGATGCGGAGGAAATTGACGCTCTTGAAATTGCCAGGTGGAATAAGCCGGATAACTTTCCTGCCCAGTTTGTTCTTCAGCCTCCGCCCTACACCAAAAAGAATCTTCATCGATTTGAAATTGGCACGGCGGAAGTTCTGACTTGCAGTTTGGTTTGGTCGCCCGGGAAAGCTTGGGCCCGATGCTGGGAAGGGGCCGATCGCAAAAAAGGTCGCCTTTTGGCCGACTGGTCTTCTGGTCCCAAGGTGCCAACCAAAGGGTTGAAGGTGCACATGAATCTCTGGGCGTATCAGGGGAAACCGGGGCCCAAAACGGCGAACACGGTGGTTGTAATTCGCGACTTTCAGTTTGAGCCGTTGGGGCGCATTAAAGATTAAAGAATAGTTCGCAACTAGGCCTCCCTGTTCCGGGTGGTCAACGGCTGGGATACCGCTCAAGGCCTCGGCTCGGGTGCCGGTAGTAGACGTAGACCCGTCGGCCGCGGGCATTGTCGGGAGCGTGCATGCCCAGTTGTTGGAAGTGCCGGACGACTGCCTCGGCATCCTCTGCCGAGTCCGCGGGTATAGACAGAAAGGACAGTGACTGACCGCGGCGCGGAAACGTTTGCTTCCACTGATCCAGATTACTGGTCCTTCCGATCAACCAGTTCGAGTAGGCCAGTGGCCGAGGCCGCTGGCGATGACGCTCGATGATCTGGATGATTCTCAAGAGGTCCATGACGGGCGGGGAGTGTACAGAGTGGCAGGGTGAAAAGCGACTTTTTCGCGTGGGTCCAAGGTCAGGTTGGGCCGTCCGGACGCGGTATAAGCGATCCTGG
>CAZFGM010000335.1:0-2350 GCA_964518515.1 uncultured Alcaligenaceae bacterium
CAGTTGTTCAATCCTGCTACAGATCGTTCCCGGATAGTAGTTGATGGAATAAAATCCGCTCAACGGCCATTGCAATTGTCGATTGGTTTGATCCAGGAGGTAATCATTTGCCATCCTTTTTCGGGGCCGCCCTCAACAGGCGGAGCCTCTCGGTGGCCAGCAAGTAATAGGGCCGCTGGGCGATTTCCGACTCCAGTTTATTTTTGGCTTTTCGCCACATATCCTGGGCCTCGGCCGGGTTGGTCGCTTCGGCGCGCAGGGCGTCTAGCACCAGGTTTTCCATAGTAGGAGGGGCAGGGGGCTTAGCAGGTTTTTTGTCCTTCTCGTTCTCGAGGCGCTTTTGCAATTCCTTGACGAGCTGGTCAGTTTGGGCGGAAAACCCAAGATATTTTTTCGCCACCAGACCCCAGGCTCTTTCCGGGTCAGTGTCGGCCTTACTGGTGTAAGCCGCGAGCTTTTCCCAGGTCAATTTGGCTTTGTCGAGTCTGCCGGAATCTTCGTCCTCCAGGGCATCGCGGGCCTGTTGTTCCCCTCCCGCCTCGGCGGGTAATTTAGCCCGCCGGCGATTGTGCATGGGGATTTCACAGGCGCGGCATTCCAGGTCGTCGCGTTTTTGCCGGACCTGCGCCGCCTGAGGATGATCCGGGAAGCGGCGCAGGAAATCGCGCATGGGGCCTGCCACCGCCCGTTCCCAATCCTTCAAGTTTTCCGACTTGGCCAGGCGGTCCATTTCTTCCAGCAAAGCATCGGCGCTGGGCGCCTTGAAAAACAGCCAATACACCAAAAACCCCATGACCAGGGCCAGGGCCGAGAAAGCGGCGCTTTGAAACCAGCCCTGCTGATAGAAGGGAATGGCTTTCGCGCGTTTCTTCTTGTGCAAGAGCGTGCGGGCGGCTTCCTTGTCGGTCTCGTCCAGAGCCGGTTGCAAGGCGCTGCGGTCGATCTTGCGGGCCGTGGCCGCCTCCATGCCGGCACTGTGTTGCGCTTCCACTTTTTCCTTGATCCGGCTCAGGGCCTGCTCGACCGCGTTGGCGTCGAACGGCCGCTGGTCCGGCTTCTTCTCCAACAGCTGGCACACCAGCGTGTCCAGCCAGATGGGAATGTCCAGGCAGCGCCGCGACGGCCGCTCGAACGTGCCGGTCGTGTGCTGCACGAACATGTCCATGACGCTGTCGGCCACGAACGGCTTTTTCCCGGTCAACAACTCGTAGAACATCACGCCCAGGGAATACAGATCGGACTTGTGCGTCAGGTTGCTTTCGCCGCGGCACTGCTCGGGGGACATGTAGGAGGCGGTGCCGACCGTGCAGTTGGCGGCGGTCAAGCCGGTGACGTCCAGGTCCTTGGCGATGCCGAAATCCATGAGCTTGACAGTGCCATCGGCCAGGATCATGAGGTTGGACGGTTTCAGATCGCGGTGGACGATTCCTTTTTGGTGAGCGTGCTGCAGGCCCTCGCACAGCTGGGTGCCGAGGGCGACGACTTCCTCCCAGGTAATACGGCCGCGGCGGGCCAGCACCTTATCGAGCGATTCGCCCTCGACGTATTCCATGGCGTAGAAGGGATTGCCGCTGAAGCGGCCGCTGGCCAAGATGCGCACGATGTTGGGATGCTCGAGCTGCTTGAGGATGGCGGCCTCGCGCTTGAAGCGGGCCAGCGCCGTCTCGCTTGAGCCCACGCCGGGGGCCATGACCTTGAGGGCCACGCGCTGGCCGGTTTCGGTGTTGGTTGCCCGGTACACCGTTCCCATGGCCCCGCTGCCCAGCTCCTTGTCGATGGCAAACGGCCCAATCTTGTGGCCCAGCAGCATGGCTGCATCCCTCGAATTCAGTTACTATTAGGTAGTGCTCTGGGAAGCAATTCGCGGGAGCGCTTGTCCGGCGGTGGCCAACCCATCCCGCGCGGGGGGGACGGCCCATCAGCCCCCATTGCTCATTTTCCTTTTAAGAGATTTGACGCGCGCCACGGGAAGTCCTGTCCATTCCGCCACCTCAGCCACGGAGAATTTCTGCGCCAACAAGCGCAGGACGATTTCCTCACGGCCTTTTTCCAGGCCCTCTTCCAGCGCTTCTTGAAATACCCTGGTTTCGCGAAAGTTCGTTATCTGCAACATGCGTTCCAACTCCTCTCGATTCAGGATGGGGAAATGGCCGAGCATCACAGTTTCGATTACCTCTCATTCTCCTTTTAAGAGATTTGACGCGCGCCACGGGGAGTTTCGTCCATTCCGCCACCACGGAGAATTTCTTCGCCAATAAGCGCAGGACGATTTCCTCACGCCCTTTTTCCAGGCCCTTTTCCAGGCCCTCTTCGCGGCCTTTCTCCAGGCCCTCTTCCAGCGCTTCTTGAA
>CAZFGM010000335.1:2450-8039 GCA_964518515.1 uncultured Alcaligenaceae bacterium
AATTTCTTCGCCAATAAGCGCAGGACGATTTCCTCACGCCCTTTTTCCAGGCCCTCTTCGCGGCCTTTCTCCAGGCCCTCTTCCAGCGCTTCTTGAAACACCCTGGTTTCGCGAAGGTTCGTGATCTGCAACATGCGTTCCAACTCCTCTCGAGTCAAGATGGGGAATTGTCCCCGATTGCCTTTTGGCCATCAGCCCCCGTTGCTGGTTCTCCTTTTGAGTGTTTTGACGCGCGCCAGGGGCAGGCCCGTCCATTCCGCCACCTCAGCCACGGAGAATTTCTTCGCCAATAAGCGCAGGACGATTTCCTCACGCCCTTTTTCCAGGCCCTCTTCGCGGCCTTTCTCCAGGCCCTCTTCCAGCGCTTCTTGAAACACCCTGGTTTCGCGAAGGTTCGTGATCTGCAACATGCGTTCCAACTCCTCTCGAGTCAAGATGGGGAAATGTCCGAGCATCACGGTTTCGATTAATTCTACCAGCTTGCGGCGTACAGCCACAGGCTTTTTCACGCGCTGGACACGCTCCAGCCAGGTCCTGGCCTTGGCCAGCGCCTGTTCCGGGGAAGCGGCGATCAACTCCAAAATGCCTAGACCGAATTGGTTGGCGGGGGCTTGGGGAAGCTCTTCCAGGTAAATGCGGGTCACCTGTTCTGAAGCCAGCAGCGCGCGGTAGGGACGCAGCTTGGCCGGCTCCAGCCGGCGGTGGGCGAAGATCACGCACGCATGCCAGTCCTGCGCGGGGTTCTTCGTTTCCAACCACAGAAAAACCTTGGCGAATAAGTTCGAATAGGCATGCGGCGTCTTGTAGAAGAAGACTTCCACGAAATGTACCGGCAGGTCCGGGCGCGCCGGCACAAAGACGCCGTCAATGCGCATGCCCGTTTGCTTGAGCTCCTCGGAAGCGAAGGTGTAACCTTCGGCCATCTCGGCCGGCGCGCCGATCAGTTCAAAATAGCAATCGGGCAGCTCTTGAAACAGGCGGTAAAAGAGGGCATCCGTTTCCACCAGAATTGTACTCCACAATTGCCTTTGGAACGCGGCAACGTAACCTTTCGCTTCAACTCACTCCACTCCACCACTCATTCTTTGATCTTTTCCTTCGGCTTAGGTTCCAGAACCAAGCGTTTGTAAGCAAAATATCCCAGGGGCCAGAGGCCGGGAAGGAAAATGAACATGAGCGGCAACAGACGCATCGATTCGGCATCGAGAAAGCTCAGGTCTCCGCCCCCGACCATGCTCGGAAAGACAAGGCTGTAAAAGCCGAACAAGGCGATGAGAAACAGGATGAACCCGAAATTGAGCAGGCCGGGCAGCAGGTGCATGAAATGCTCGCCGGCCGTGGTTGCGATAAGCTTGACCGTTGCGCCGTGGGTGCGGGTCAAGGTATTGTAGCCGCAGTAAACGCAGACGACGGCTTCGGCGCTGACCATTTTCTTGGTGCAATGGGGGCACCGCGGGGCCAGGTCCAGGGCGGCGACGCCATAGGGGTCTTTACCCTCCTCGAACTCGTCTTCGTCGTCGCTCGCGGCTTGGGCGGGCGGTTTGCTCGCGGCGGCGGCCGCCACCGGCTCCTTCTTCGGGACGGGGCTTTCCGCCTCGTCATCGTCAGCGACGGGAACCAGGAACGGTTTCTTGCAAAACGGGCAGCGGATGCGCTTGCCCGCCAGGTTTTCCTGGCCCTTGAATTTCTTGGCGCATTCCGGACAGGTGATGACGGCACTGGCCATGGTTAGCTCTCCGTCGGGAAAATCGCACATCATTTTTACAAAACAAATCTACGGATTGCCTGGGAATTTTTTTCGCCAATTTTGAATAAAGGTTGCCGCGCTTGCCATTCTTTGTTGATCCTGGGAAAATCCATCCATTTGTCGAATCAGCTCTTCTGCCTGAAGCACGTGATTCGTTGCCTTTTTTTCGCTTTCCACATCTTTGTTGTCCAAAAAATAATCTGCTTTCCTCCTGGCGCCGTACAAACTATTCAGTTCCGAAGCCACCTTCATTAATTTATTGTCCCCACTGTTCTGCAAATAGTTGGGAACGTCACCATGACTATCGCCCAGAGAAAAACCAAGTTGTTTGAGCAAAACTCTGCCAACATGATAAACCGCGTAGTAAGCCCGGCTAACCGCCGACCGCAGTTGTACCGGTTCCGGAGGCTGGTCCGGTTTTTTCCTGGCCACCAATTCCAGGTCGAATTGCAAAAACGCGCGCGGGTTCATGGTTGCTTACACGTAAGAGAGACGAAACTTGTCCCTTTGGGGCCAGGGGATGGTTGCCACTAGATTGTTAAAAAACGAATCATTCCAGTCCAAAAAGGAATCCACATCCGCATTCTCGGGAACTTCCACTTTCAGGGTAAGGTATTCTTCGCCGGTTTCCGGTTCCCTTTCCGGAAGAAGTTCCAGACCAGTTAATGAAGGAAAACATTGGTGGGCTAGGTCCACGGCAGTTTGCAAATAATCCTGGATTCCTAACCGTTGGCAAAAATCCAGGACTTCCTTTCTCGGAGGAACAGCGGCCCCATTGGGTCGGGGTATGGCGGCCGCCGCCTTTCGCTGAGAAAGGACCAGGCGATCCTGATCTTGCAACTCGTGCGGTAAAGAAACCGCTTGACGATTGACGCTAATCCATGAGTCGCCGGCATTCCAGCCGGGCGCCACCTGATTCAAAAACTGGGCCACCGTGGTTTTTTCCGGCACCTCGAGGTACTGGGCATACCCTGGACCATCATTCCTGATAAAAAAAACTCGCATATTTACCTCCTCCTACCGGCTTTTTCCTTGGACATTCTCTGCTAGAAAAGTAGGATGCGAACCAAGGATCCATGGGCAAACACAATCCTTCTGTTAACATAAGCCCACAGCCCCACGGGAGGCAAGCTGAATGCCCCTTTCTCCCGATTCGTCATCCCACTCGCCTCCCCTTGCCAAAGAGGGAAATGGACGGATTCTCGTTTCCCTGGCCACCTACAACGAGCGCGACAACCTGCCAGGGCTCCTGCACGAGATTCACCGAATCGTTCCCGCCGTGGACCTCCTGGTCATCGACGACAATTCCCCCGATGGCACGGGCCAGGTGGCGGACGCCTTGGCCGCCGCCGATGCCCACCTGCACGTCGTCCATCGCTCCGGCAAGCTGGGCCTGGGCACCGCCATTCTCGCCGGCATGCGCTATGCCATGGAGCACGGCTACGATATCTTCGTCAACATGGACGCCGACTTCAGCCATCATCCGCGTTACCTGCCGGCCTTGCTGGCCGGCATGGACCGGCACGACGTCATGATCGGCTCGCGCTACATCCCGGGCGGCGGCTCGCTGCACTGGCCGTGGTCGCGCCGCCTCATGAGCGGCGGCGTCAACCTCCTGGTCCGCTTGCTCTTGCGCTTGCCGGCCAAGGACACCAGCGGCGGGTATCGCGCTTACCGCGTCGCCCTGCTGGGCCGCGCCGCCCTGGACGGGCTGTTGTCGCGCGGCTATTCCTTTCAGCAGGAAGTCCTGTATCATTGCCGGCGGGCGGGAGGCCGCATCGGCGAAATCCCCATCGTCTTCGAGGATCGCCGCCAAGGGACGACCAAGGCCAACCTGCGGGAAATCGTCGGCTCGCTCAGCACGATTCTGTACCTGGGATTGCGTTCCTTTTTTGGGTTTGCTTAAACGTAGCAGGCACACTCCATGTGCTGTAACCGGTTGCCCCGGCCCTACTAATCCGCGGGCGATCCAACAATTTTTCCGCCCATTGCGTATTGCGCACAGGGCAATAAAAAACCTCCAAGGATGGCCTTGGAGGTAAACCGCACGGGGAAAACCGTTATCGCTGGAACCGCCGCTTTGGCTCCTCTTCAGTTGGGGACCCAACCGTGCCCAATCCGCCCAGGAGGATTCCCAGGGTCGCCAGGGCCATTTGTGGATCAAGCATCGCAACGCCCACCAGGTCCTCCCCCGGGACCCAGACCGTTCCGGTCGCTTGGGAATGATTGAAAAGATCGTTCGCCGATTCATGCCCCTCGAACACCGAATCCAACGCCTTCGGGGTGGGATTGTCCACCACCCGCGTAGCATCCTGTCCAGCTGGCAGGGAGGAAGCCCTGGAAGTGTCTGGGTCCCAAGAAGGATATTCCTCCTCTTGCAAATCGGCGTTCTGCACCAAAATCCCCTCTCCGGAGCCAAAGGAGTAGGCGGAGGGGGTGAGGTATTGCGGGGCCGGGATGGCGCCGCGCACCATGGGGGCCCAAACAATCGGGTAAACCGGCTGAGAATTGGTCAGGACGATTTTACTGCCTTGGGAGCGGAGCATGTCCGGCGGCGGAATGCTTTCTTCCGCGCCCGACCCCGCCAGCAGATTTCCGCTCCCGCCTTTTCCCGTCTTGGTGGTGGTGGAACTAGCTTGTAAGAGACCGCTGGCATCGATCCAATTCTCGGCATTATCAAAATGGGCGTCGCCGGCGGCGGTGTAGCCGTTGGGCGGCGGGTAATAGGCATGGGCCAGCACCTTGCTGACGCCGTCAAAGCGATGGGCGCCGATGCGGATATCGCCGAAGTGCGAATCGTTCTGGGCCGAGCCGAACACGTTGAATTTCTGGCCGCCATCGCTGTGCGATTGAAAAGCCAAGTGGTTGTTGCTGACGCCGGCCCAGCGGTTCAGCTCTTGCGTGAAAATATTCTGCCAAACGGAGTCGTCCGAGCCGAAATGGCCCCTCATGGTGGCGAACAGGGTATTCTTGGCGCCGGTGTCCAGGCGGGTGCCGTCCGGCATGAAGCTGTAGGTTACATCCACCTTGCCGTCGCCCGGATTGGGATCGAGAGAATCCTTCCACGGGCTGGTGTTCACGTCGGCATACAATGCTTGCAAGGTGCCCGCCGCCGAATCGGCGGCCAAATTGGCCAGATTGTAAGCGGCATTGTAATAGGGATACATGATGGAGGTCGTATCATTGTTGTGCGCCAGGCCCAGGGAATGGCCGAACTCGTGCAGGGCCACGATATCGAGGCGAAAGGCCGGCCCGGAGCCGTGCGTGTCTCCGCCCAACAAGGCATCCGGCGCTCCCACAAACGAAAGGACGCGGCGGGCTTCCAGTTCTTCCACGTGCAGCCGGGCGCGCGCTTTTTTGATCGGTTGGTTTGGCCGCCAAAACGTTCTGACCATTTTTCACTCCCTTTGAAAGGAAAATAAGACCTGACAGTTTAGGTTTATCCTAATCCAAGGCTTCCAGAAAATCCACGGGTATTTTTCTCCCCTGGCTGTGGCGGCCTTAGCCTCTGAATTCACATTCGCAAAAGCGCACGGAGGCCGGTTGCCGACTTTGCCACTGGGCTTGACATAGGCAAACCATTTTGGAAGAGCAAAATATGTGCCACATACCAGTTTTGACCAGTTAGGCAGCGCATCCGGCCGTATTCGTGCGACTTAGGAATTGGCGGTCCCGGAAAAGAGGCGCTCTTGTTCCGCAGGCTCGTAAACGTTTATTGACATCGAGTTTACACCCCTTGGGTCGTCGCGGAAGCGCACAAGCACCAGGCCTGGCAGCAATGGTGCGTCGGCGCTAAGGCGAGCGGCAGGAAATAACTTACCTCCGTAGGACGGACATTCCTG
>CAZFGM010000336.1:0-8013 GCA_964518515.1 uncultured Alcaligenaceae bacterium
GTCGGTTTGGACAGCACGTGGCGTTGGCGTTTCAAAGTGGGGGACCTCTACCACCACCGTTTCTGGGGCCAGGTGATCCGCTGGGCGGCCTCGGATAAACTGCTGCCGGCTGGCAATAAAGACGTCCGCTTTGGCAGCCGGCTGCCGGTCTACCGCCACGGCCAGGAAGTGGACCTGCTGGCCCGCCTCGACGACCAGGGGAGCCTGTTGCCGCCGGGGACGCGGGCCACGGCCCACCTCGTTCGCCTCGGGCCCGAGGGCCATCAAAAGGCCGCCGCCGCGGTCCCGCTGGTCCCAACGCCCGATCAACCCCGGCTCTTGAAAGGCCAAATCCACGATCTGCCCCAAGGCCGCTACCGCATCAAGCTGGACATCCCTTTGCTGAAGGAGAAACTGGCTTCACCAAAAAATAAGGACGGCAAAGAATACCGCGACGTGTTCACCGTCCTGCCCTCCGAAAGCGGGGAACGCTTTCAGCTGGGCGCCAATTGGCCTTTGCTCGAGACGCTGGCGGCCAAGACCGGCGGGGAACTCCTCACTCCCGAGAGCGCGGATAAACTGGCGGAGCTGTTGACCCGGCGCGTGCAAAAACGCACCGTGCGCGACGAACAAAGGCTCTGGCAAGACATGCCCCTGGTCTGGGTCGTCCTGGGCTTGACCTTCGCCCTTTTGACGCTGGAATGGATCGGCCGCAAGTTCGCCGGACTGCCCTGAAGCCCGTATACTCGCTGTCGTAAGCTCGACCGGCGAGTTCAACTCGTGCGTTGGCACCTCCGCGAGCTTCGGCTCGACATGCATCGTGCGGTCCATGACGCGTCAGTGGCCGGGGTTCGTTTGGGTTAGTTTCGCAATAAAAAAATATCTCATGAGGAGGGTTTCATGCGGACGTTTCTTCTTCTTGGCCTTGTCGTCGGCCTGGGGGCTCAGGAACCCGACAAGCTGGCCAAGCGCTATACCTACGAGGTCAACCAGACGGCCTTTTCGCAAAAGTCGCCGCAGGAGGCCCTCAAAGCGGTCGTCCGGGCCATCGGCCTGCACAAGGTCGATTACCTCATGGCCCACCTGGTCGATCCGGAATTCGTGGACGGCAAGATCGCCAAGTACAAGAAGTTTTTCGACGCCGTCAAGGAAGAAGGCAAGGCCCTGCTGGCCTTCCAGCGGCTGGTCAAGGAAACCCAGGAACATTTTCTGGAAGATCCCGAGCTGGTTCGGGAACTGAAGCGGTTCGCCGGCAAGGAAGGAGAGTGGGAGGTAAAAGAGATGACCGCCTCGGCCACCGTCAAAACTCTGCTCGGCCGCCAGGTCTTCTTCAAGAAATACGGCGAGCGCTGGTTTCTGGAAAATCGCCAACGGTGACCAAACGCTTCTAGTGCGGGGTAGCCGCAAGCTTCAGCCGGCTTCAGCCTGCGGAAAATTCGCACCCTGAAGGGTGCGGCTACCGTTTTCGGTAATCTCTTATTCCTCCGCTCCAAACTTTTTTACCAATTTGACATTCCCCTGGTCGATCTGCACCAGGAAAGCCGGCCGGCGCAGCCGGCCGTCCTTGGCAAAGGCCAATGGCCCGCTGAGGCCGAGGAAATCCTTGATTTCCACCAGCTCTGTGCGGAGGCGGTCGGGCGTAGGGGTTGGGTCACATTTCTTCAGGCCTTCGGCGACCAGGCGCAGGGCGTCATGGGCCAGGGCGGCGTGTGCTTCCGGGGTTTCGCTGTAAGCGGCTCGATATTGGCGGACAAACTCCTTGGTCTGCGGCAGGTCCAGGTCGGGAACGAAGGCGGTGACCAGCAGGATGCCGTCGCCGCCCGCGTCGCGGAGGATTTTGCCGCTGCCTTCCGGGCCGCCGAAAAGAAGTCGGGGCGCCGTTTTGAGGTGCTTTTTCAACAACAGCAGGTCCCCGGCCTGGCCGGCAAAAACCACGGCCTGGGCTTTTTCGGCCTCGACGCGCCGGGCCAGGTCGGTAAAGTCGGCGTCCTTGCCGGAGCGCCAGCCCACGGGCCGAACCACCGGCTTGACTCCCGGTTTGGCGTCGGTTTTTTGCAATTCGCGCTGACATGCCGCGGCCAGCACCAGCGCCTCTTCCCGCTGCTCATCGACGACCACGGCCAGGCGGGTTATTTTCGCGTCCTGAAGGACAAAGCGGGCCAGCACCTGGCCCTGATAGGCCGGACCCAGGCCCGTGCAAAACACCTGGTCGCCCATGCCGGCCGTTTTCCAGCCGAGCGGCGTCAGCACCGGAACCCGCGCCCGCTCGAGGCGCACCACCTCCTCGACCGTATTGCCGCCGAACAACGCCGCCACCCTGTTGATCGACGCCAGACGAACGGCGGCGCCTTCGAAGGTCTCGACCTGGCCTTGAGCATCGCTGAACCGGACCACCAGCGGCCGGCCGTTTTTCTCCTTGGCCTCGGCATTGTGCTCCTGCACGGCCAACAACATACCCCGCTTGGCCTGCTCGCCCGCCGCCTTGTCCGGCCCGGTCAGGGTAGCGACCAGCCCCAGCGGCAACGGCAGCGGCGCCGCCCCCTTGCCGCAGCCGGCCAGCACCAGCAGGCCAAGGCAAAACCATCCGCGGCGGTTCATGGCCTCCTCCGGAATGCAGTATACGTATATTCCATCCCGGCTCGTTATTTGGCCTCGCGAAGCAACACACAAACCAGCTCGTGATCGTTGCGGGCGTAAACACAGCTGCCGGCATAGGCAGGGTGCGCCCAGGTGGGGCCGAGGATGTTGGCGCGGGCTTGTTCGTGGTAGCCGCTGGGGTTCAAGCGGGCCAGGATGAGGTCGCCGTCCGAATTCAGGATGATGGTCCGGTCGGCATCGCCCAACCAAACCAGCGTCGCCTGGGGATTGCGTCCCTTGGGTGTCATGCGATGGCCGTCGTCCCAGAGTTTCTTGCCTGTCCGCAGCTCGACACAGCTCAAACCATGGCGCCGGTCCAGCAAATAAACGTGGCCGGCGCGATAAAGGGGCTGGCACATCAGGCCGCGCAAATTGAGTCGATCGTGCCAGACGACTTTGGCCGAGCCCTTTTCCAGGCGGATGGCCTTGGCCCCTTCATAGTAGCCCGTTACCAGAACGATGTTTTCCTGAAAGATCGGCATGGCGATGGACGTGCCGTAGGTCACTTCGAAGGGAATGGACCAGAGCAGCTTGCCGGTGCGCGGCTCGAGGCCGCGGACGTGCGTCGGCGTCCAGCCCACCAACTGGGCTTTGCCCTCGTGGTGAATGAGAATCGGCGTGGCGTATCCGGCCGGATCGGGCAAACTGCGCCAGACTTCCTTGCCGGTGTCCTGATCAAGCGCCAGGAAACAGCCATCGGGTTCGGCTCCGGCGTGCACGCTGAGCAGGTGCTGGTAAACCAGCGGGGAAGCGGCGAAGCCCCAGGTCGGCGCCCCGGCGCGATGGTCCTTGACCAGGTCCACCGACCAGATCGGTTTTCCGGAAGCCAAGTCCAGACAGGTCAGACGACCCACCGCCCCCAGGGCAAAAACGCGGTCTTGCCAGACCGTGGGCGCCGCACGCGGGCCGTTGTCGTACGCCAGCCGCTTGTAGTTCACCGGGTAAGCGTGGCTCCAGAGCATTTTGCCCGTGCCGGCATGGAAACATACGACGCGTTCTCGGGGTTCCGGCTTGGGCCGATAGTCCATGGTGATAACGCGTCCCTTGCTGACCACGACGCCGGCATGGCCGCCGCCGATTGGCTGGCGCCAGATCAAGGGCAAACCGCCGTCGGGCCACTTTTCCGGCAACGGCGGCCCTTTCCAGGTGCCGTCGCCGCGGCGACCGCGGAATTGCGGCCAGTCTTCACCGGCCAACACCTCGGGCAATACCTCGCGCGGCGAGGTCTCCTTGGCCGGTTTTTTCCCCACCGGATCGGTCGAATCCGGCGGGGGCCCTCCCATCTGCATCACCACGCGAAAGCCCATCACGTAGAAAGTGCCGTCCGGCAAATCGGCATAGCGAAACGCCGAGCGGCAATCGCGGCCGTCGGCATACCACTCGCCGCCGCGAATGACGCGGGCCGACCCGGTCTTGGGACCGGGCGGATCGTCCACCGGCGAATTCTTGTAGTACCCAACTCCGTACCAATCGGCGCACCATTCCCAGACGTTGCCGTGCATGTCGTAGAGGCCAAAGGCATTTGCCGGATACGAACCGACCTCGGTGGTACGAACGAGAAAAGGGCCTTTGACCGCCCCGCCATGGGGATGGTTGCCATTGAAATTCGCTTGCCGCGAGGAAAGGGAGTTGCCGAAATGGAATGCGGTCTTGGTGCCCGCCCGGCAGGCATATTCCCACTCCGCCTCGGTGGGCAGGCGATAGACGCGGCCGGCTTTCTTTTCCGCCGCCAGGGCCGACAAGCGCCGGCAAAACTCCACCGCATCATGCCAACGCACCTGCTCGGCCGGAAACCGCCTGGTATCCAGGCCCTTCACCTTGTCTTTGCCCGGCCCGGCGGGGGAAAAGAAGCTCCCTTTGACGCCCATCACCTTCTCGTATTCTTCCTGGGTGACTTCGTAGACGCCCATGTAAAACGGCTTGGTGATGCGGACGCACTGTTGCGGCTTCTCGTCGGGCAAAGCATCCTTGTCCGAATCGGGCGAACCCATCAGAAATTCTCCGGCCGGAATCAACACCAGCTTCATGCCGATGGCATTGGTCAGGGTTGGCGAGGCTTTGGTGGATTTGTCCTGACTTTTCACGGCGTGGAGATGGCCGAATACCAGAGCAAGGGTTGACAAGATCATTAAGTGCTTCATGCCGATTCTCCACTCGGGCGGGTTGTTTACGTTTCGCGCACGTTCTATCGGGCAAGCATTTTGACGTGCTTGCCAGGATAATGCGGACGCTAAACGTAAACAAGGCGGGGGTTCACGATCCTTAACCTGCGTGCTTATGCCCCTTTAAAATATTAACTCGCCTGGGCTTTCGCTTAACGAGGGGGTGCTGGGGACGGAGGGTTGGTTTGGCCGGCACGAAATTGACTTCGACCTGCTTACCGACAGCCGTGGCGATCCGTTGGAGCATGGACAACGAGTGCCCTTCATAATCGGCATCTTCCAGCCGGCAAATGACGGACGCCGTCGTGCCGACCTGCTCGGCCAGTTGCCGCTGCGTCAGACCGGCCTGGGTGCGCAGATCGTAAACTTTTTGGGCGATGGCGGCGTTGAGCCGGGCTTGCTCCAGCAGCGCCAGCATCTTGGGTTTGCCTTCGAAATAGCGACGCTGCAGGATTGCCACGGCATCCGCAGTAGGCTTGCGGGTTTTGGCCATAAACGATAATACCTGTTTGCCAGGACTATGTGGACGCGAAACGTAAACAAGGCGGGCACTTCACTTTCCTGGCGGCGGATTTTTCTTCTTCGGTTCGAGCGCTTGCAGGATCAGGTCGGCGGTGTCGCGGCTCTGGACCTCGGCGACGGCCCGAAGCAGCACCTCGCGGCCGTCGGGGAGCCAGCCGGCCAGGGCGTCGATGGCTTCCTTGCGCGCGCGCGGGTCGGTAAGTTTGCCGATCAGCTCGGCCGTGCTGTCGCGGGCGCGTTCCTCGATAGCCAGGCGGGCCCCCATGGCGGCGTCGTACACCCGCTTGGCATCCCTCTCTTTGTCGCCGTCTTTTTCCTTTTCGACATCCTTTTCGCCATCCTTCTTCTTGTCGCCATTCTTGACCTTGTCGGCCTCCTTCTTCTTGTCGCCATCCTTCCCCTTGTCGGCCTCCTTCACGTCCTCGGGTTTTTTCTCGGTGATCTTGTAAAGCTCCTTGAGGATCTCCTTGAGCGCCTCGATGTCGCGGTGTTGCTTGGCACGTGACACGAGCTGGCCAATCATTTCCAGGGCCAGTACGCGCGTGTCAACCGCCGGGTCCTTCATGGCCCGGCCGAGCAGTTGCAACCGCCGCTCGAGATCGGGAACGTCGAGGTCGCGGCGCGGGTCGGCCAGGTTGAACGATTTCTGGCTCATCAGCAGGGCGATGACCCGGCCGGTGCCGGAGGGATCGTGAACGTCGGCCAGGGCCGCCGCCGCCGCCTCGCGCAACTGCAGGGTCGCCCCCGGACGGTCCGGCCAGCGCCGCTTGAAGTCCGCGTCGCGCACCGCCAGCAGGCGGCGGAGCGGCTCCACCGCCGCCTGGGCGTCCGGACCGAGGCGGGCCAAGGTTTGCGTCGCGGCCACGGCCAGATCGACGTCGAAAGTCGCCGGCCCGGCCTCGAGCAGCTTGGCCAGCGCAGGCACCGCCGTCTTGGCCGGCCCCATCCGGCTCAGGGCATGGACCGCCGCCAGGCGGACGCTGACGTAGCGGTCCGACAAGCTCTCGATCAAGGCGGGCACCGCCCCGGCCGCCGGCGGACCGATCTTGCCCAGCGCCGTGGCGGCATTCTCCCGCACCCGATAGTCGCGCTCGCCCAGGGCCTCGAGCCAGAAGTCGATCGGCTGGGCGTTGTACACCGGCCCGGGCAAAGCCGCCGGCGCGGGCAGGACTTCCGGACCGGCCCCGACCACGCACGGCACGGCCAGACCCATGATTGACCCAAGCAGCAGGTATTTCCTCATCGTGACCCCCCGTGGGTTGGGCTCGCGCCGGAACGCTGGGATCTTTCCGGCCGCGTCGGCCAATGCCCACGCTATCTTGAAGAATCGGCTTTCATCATACAATGTGCCTCCTCACGCCTGCAAGCATGTCCCAACCATCCGCCCACGCCATCCGCCCCGACCAGGCCGAAAGCCGGGAATAAAGCATCCGTCTTGCCAAGCCAACGTCTGAATCGGCCCTGTTTACGTTTAGCGCACGCTTGACCCTTGCAAGCAATAAGACGTGCTTGCAAGGGTCGACCGTGCGCTAAAAGGCGACCGGCAGGTAGAAATCTACGGACACGGCGAGCGTCGAGGCGTAAGCGGCGTAAGCCCGACGTGTAGTTGGCTTCCACGTCGGGCTTACGCCGCTTACGCCTCGACGCTCGCCAGGTAAGTTATTTCCTGCCGCTCGCCTAAACGGGCATGGTTCAAAATGGCACACAAAGAGCACAAAGAGAAAAAGATTCTCTTTGTACTCTTTGTGTCTTTGCTCGACCATGGCGGCGAAGTCGGCAGGATTTCCTCGTATTCCTTTAAGGGAAACGAAGCACGACCGGTTCTTTTTTCGGGTATTTCGGTAGATCGACAACGCGGCACGCTATCCCACCATCGACGGATTTGACGAAGACCACCAGGTGGCGGGGGTAAGAAGATAACTTTTCTTTGCGAAACCCACCCGTACGTTTCTCGTACATGATGATTGCCGAATACCGTTTCTCACCTCGCTTTTCAGCTTTTTCACAATCAAGAAGGGGATCCAGGAATTTTTCCGCATGCTGCCGGGTTTCGGCATCAACTTCCCCGCAAAAATAGCAAAAATAGGTGACTTCTTGGATGGGTTTTTTTGTTTCTACAAGGATTTCCTGGTCAAAAGAACAAAGATCAAAAGTTTGGGTTAATGCAGCAACAATAACAAACACGGCCCAGATACTGGCAACCACCAGCAACACGCCCAGCACCATGAAACGCAAAACCCTTCGTGTCACAGGGGTATTCACCCAGAAAAATCGCCAAAAAGGGAAAAAATGGCGAGTGAGAAAGCCTCACTCGCCAATTAAAAAGATTCACCACAAATTACCAAGAACACCAAGGGAAACTGGAAGTCCTCATCTTTGTGACCTTGGTGTCTTTGTGTTGATATTATTTCTTATCGACCCTCTCATGGCGGGGAAGTCGGCAGGATTTCCTCGTATTCGGAGGTGTCCTCCGCCTGGCCTTGGCGAGCGGGAATGATCACCAAGTCGTCGTTCATCTCGTCGCGGCAGAAAATCTTGCGGAACTTGGTGATGAACAGGCTGGCCTGGAGATGCCCGGCCAGTTGCTGCAGGGCGCGAACGTCGTCGGCCGGCGCCTCGCGCACCAGGTAGCCGAACGGCCGCTCTTGCCGGGCGCGTTCCAGGCGGGCGCGGATGACCTTGTAAATCGCCTCGGCCCGCTTGGCGTCTTTCA
>CAZFGM010000337.1:0-8011 GCA_964518515.1 uncultured Alcaligenaceae bacterium
GCCCTTATTGTAAAAAATGGGGACATGTTTCAAGGCTACAATTTGATTTTGATTTTGCGGATCCTTTTGCGAACATTCCTGGTAATGAGTTCGAAGGGATGGAAAGAGATAATTGGGTGGAACGGCTCGATGGGCTTTGGGAAAAAAATAAAATACCCAAGACATTGGCTAGGAAAAAATAAAGCAGAATTCGGGCTGGTGCTATGGATCTATTATATAAATCCACAGGCACACGCCGGCGAAAAAAATGAGTTGTACCGCTAATTCGGAGGCCTGAAAGTGCAAACCAAAATCGCCAATGAAATTGTCCTTGATCCTTCCTTAAAGGACAAAATCGAGCTTGCCAATCGAGTTCTGGAGGAGGAACTCGGCCAACCTCTCGGTTCGCTCACTGCCGTATGGCGGAAAAAAACCGGGCCCATGGTGGAATTGGAATTGGCCTATTTTGATGGTGTGATTACCGGCACGTTTACCGAAAATGAATTGGCCGACCCTCGAGTTGTTCAAGAGCGCATTCACCGACTTTGGGTTGATTTATTGCTCCGGAATTCTCGGCGGACCACGGAGGAGTTAATCCAGCTCATAAAGGAATGGAAAGAATCTGCTCCGGTTGAGGGGAAATAACTGTGGCCGCAAAGACAAACACCGAACGAATTCAAGAAATCGGAGAAAAGGTCATCCAGCTCGCCGCCTACCAAGAAATCTTGGGGGAAACTTTACGCCGAGAAATGGATCGCCTTCAAGCTGACCAGCGCGCAACCACCGATTTGCAAAACAACGCCAGTGCCCGAATTGCTGTCCTGGAACAACGCTGTTCCCAACTGGAAAAGAATGCCGATGAATCTGACCGGCGCCGCTGGCAAGTCTGGCTGGCTTTTCTTGGGTGTTTACTCACGTTGATAATCCATTTGATTTTGATTTTTCTGCGAATGGGCAATCCTTGACCGAACTGCGAAGAACAAATCTGTGATTGGTTTCAAGAGCATGAGAAGGAGGATGCTCCCATGTCGCATCGACTTATTGGATTTTGCAGCCTGCTGGTTTTCTCCCTGGTCGGCCACGCCTTCTTTCAGGAACGAACCCCCAGCCCGGTCGGCAAGACCGTGCCCGATTTCACCCTGCGCGACCCTGCCGGCAAGGAAGTGTCCCTGGAAGCTTTCAAAGACAAGAAAGCCGTCGTGGTCCTCTTCCTCGGCACGCAATGTCCGATCAACAACCAGTTTCTGCCGCGGCTGGCCGAGCTGCATAAGGAATATTCCGGTCAGAGCGTGCAGTTTCTGGCGATCAATTCCAACGTGCAAGACACGCCGCAACGCATCGCCGCCCATGCCAGGAAATATCATCTTCCGTTCCCGGTGCTGCGCGATGAAAGCAACATGGTGGCCGACCTGTTCGGCGCCCGGCGAACGCCAGAAGCGTTCGTCCTCGACGAAAAACGGGCCATCCGCTACCAGGGGCGGATCGACGACCAGTATGGCATCGATTTCCAGAGGCCCAAGCCGACGCGGCGCGATCTGGCCGAGGCCCTCACGGAGGTGCTGGCCCGCAAGAAGGTGACGGTCGCCGCGACTCCGGTCGAAGGCTGCATCATAGGCCGGGCCGCCAAGACCTCGGCCGAGGGCGACGTCACCTTCACCAAGCACATCGTGCCGATTTTGCAAAACAAGTGTCAGGAATGCCATCGCCCCGGGCAGATCGGCCCGATGGCTTTGCAAAGCTACGACGACGTCACGGGTTGGTCGGAGATGATCCGCGAGGTCGTCCGCGCCAAGCGCATGCCGCCCTGGCACGCCGACCCGCGCTACGGCAAGTGGGCCAACGATCGTAGCCTTCCTGAAAAGGACCGCCAGACGCTGCTGGCCTGGATCGACCAGGGCATGCCGCGCGGCCAGGACAAGGACCTGCCGCCGCCGCGGAAATTCTCCGACAGCGAATGGAAGATCGGCAAGCCGGACGTCCTCCTCTACATGCCCAAGGAATTCGACGTCCCGGCCCAAGCCCGGTTCGGCGTTCCTTACAAACATTACGTGGTCGAAACCAATTTCGACGAGGACAAATGGGTCGAGCGGGCCGAGGCCCGCGCCGGCGCCCCGGAAGTGGTGCACCACATTCTCGTCTTCATCCTGCCGCCGGGCAAGCGCTTCATCCCCGGCAGCCCGGACACGCCGGTCCTGTGCGGCATGGCCCCCGGCGACATGCCCATGATCCTCAAGCCCGGCCTGGCCAAGCACCTGCCCAAGGGTTCCAGGCTTATTTTTCAATTGCACTACACCCCCAACGGCAAGGCCCAAAAGGACCGCTCGTACATCGGCCTGACCTTCGCCAAGAAGCCGCCGGAAAAGGTCATCCTCTGCCTGCCGGTCTTCAATCTTTTGTTCCGCATCCCCAAGGGGGCCGACAATCACGAAGTCACGTCCAGCTTCACCTTCCAGAAAGACGGTTACATCGACGGCTTCATGCCACACATGCACCTGCGCGGCAAGGATTTTCTCTTCCGCGCCGAATATCCCGACGGCAAAAAAGAGATCTTGCTGTCCGTGCCCAAATTCAACTTCAACTGGCAGAGCGTCTATCGACCCGTAGCGCCCTTGCCCATGCCCAAGGGCACCAAGCTGGTGTGCGTCGCCCACTTCGACAACTCGAAGAACAATCCCAACAATCCCGACCCCCATCGCGACGTCTTCTGGGGCGACCAGACGTGGCAGGAGATGATGATCGGCTGGGTGGATTTTGCCTACGATCGGGATTAGCAGTTAAGCGGGGAGCCGCAAGGGACCAGTAATAATCGACCAGGCGATTGCTTATGACAACCAAGAAAGCCATTCAGAAAAAGAAAAAAACCATTCCGCGGCCCACCTGGGAAATTGCCCACTTCTTTCCTGCCCAGGGAAGCTGGAGCGAGGATGATTTTTTCGAAGTGGAAGGACAATTTCCCCGCCTCGAGTTGATCAACGGCCGATTGGAAATCTTACCCATGCCCACGCAAAGCCATCAATTCATCCTTGATTTCGTTTTCCCTTTGCTGAAAGTTTTTGTCCGCGTTCATGACCTGGGGGTGGCTCTTTTTTCCGGGATGAAAATCCGCATCAAAAATGCCGGAAATCCTATCTTCCGCGATCCGGACATCGTTTTCATGAAAAAGGAAAACGCCCACCGCCGCCATGAAAAATTTTGGGAAGGCGCCGACCTGGTCATGGAAGTGGTCAGTGGCGATGCCAAGGATCGCCGCCGCGACCTGGTGGTTAAGGTCAAGGAATACGCCGCCGCCGGCATCGCCGAATACTGGATCATCGACCCGAATGAAGGTTTCATTCTTGTTTTGACGCTGGACGGCACGGCCTACAAAGTCCACGGTGAATTTCGCGCCGGGCAGCAAGCTACCAGCGTGTTGCTGCCGGGCTTCTCCGTTTCCGTGGACGACGTGCTGGGGGCGGCCAAGGGTCCGGAGTAAGGCGCCAATGGATGCCGTCGTCGTCGGGGCGGGACCGAATGGCCTGGTGGGCGCCTGCGTCTTGGCCCGCGCCGGTTGGAAGGTCCTGGTCCTGGAAGCGCAAAACCGTCCCGGCGGCGCTCTCTATTCCCTGGAATACACCCTTCCCGGCTATCTTCACGATGTCGGCGCCGCTTTCTTTCCGTTCTCCGAGCACAGCCCGGCTTTGCAAAGTATGAACCTTGCCGGCGTGGGTCTGGAATGGCGCGCCGCCGCCTTGGAAAGCACTCATCCCGCCCCGGACGGCACCTGCGTCAGCATCGCCCGCGATGTGGATCGCGCGGCTTCCACGTTCGGACCGGACGGCGACGCCTGGCGTCGCCTGGCCCTGTGGCAGCGGGCCATGGGCGAGCGGCTGGCGTATTTTCTCCTGAGCCCACTGCCGGGAATCGGTCCTGCCTGGCGTCTTGGTCCGCACCATCTGGCCGGCATCGCCCGCGCCGGCCTGTCCAGCGCCGCCGGCTATTCGCGCCGCCTGTTCCGCACGGAAGCCGCCCGCCGGGTGATTCCCAGCCTGGCCTTGCACGTCGATCTCGGTCCCGAGGATTTTTCCGGCGCCGCCCTGGGATTGGTATTGGCCCTTCTGGCTTCGGGTAGCGGCTTTCGTGTTCCTGTTGGCGGCGCCAGGGCCATCACCCAGGCCCTGTTGCGTCGCCTGGAAGAAGCCGGCGGCCAGGTTCGACTCAACACGCACGTTGACCGCATTGTCGTCCGCGGCCGACGTGCGGTCGCCGTGCGGACCCGGAGCGGCGAGGAAATCGCGGTAAAGCGCGCCATCCTCGCCGACGTCGGGGCGCCGGCACTCTTTTTGAAAATGCTGCCCACCCACACCGTGTCCTGGTACTTGCGCTGGGCCATAAAGCGTTTTCGCTACGGCTGGGGCACGTTCAAGATGGATTGGGCCCTGGCCGGGCCGGTTCCCTGGACGGCGGCGCAAGCCCGCCAGGCCGCCGTTGTTCATGCCGGCGACAGCATCGACGACTTGATTTTGTTCACGCGCCAGGTGCGCGCCGGCCGGTTGCCCACCAATCCGTACTTGGTCATCGGCCAGCAATCGCTGCTCGATCCCAGCCGCGCCCCGGCTGGGGGACAAACCCTGTGGGCCTACACGCATGTTCCCAGCACGGTTGCCGGCGGCTGGACCGGCGCCAAGGATTTTTTTGCCGACCGTATCGAAGAACGCATCGAAGGGCTGGCGCCAGGGATTCGCCGGCTGATCCGCGGCCGCGCGATTCACGCCCCGGACGACCTGGAAGCCATGGACGAAAACCTAGTCGGCGGCGACCTCGGCGGCGGCAGCGCCCAGCTATCCCAGCAACTGTTTTTCCGCCCCGCCTTCCCGTATTTCCGTCACCGCACGCCGGTGCGCGGCCTGTACCTGGCGTCGGCTTCCTCCCATCCGGGGGCCGGCGTCCATGGCGCCTGCGGCTACAATGCCGCCCACATGGCCCTGCGCGATTGGGGATCCTAGCCCTAGCTGGCCCCAGTACCAAATTCCGCTCATCCGACTTCGAGGTATACTGGACGCGGGAATTGATTCATTGTGGGGCAGGCATTCTTGCCCGGCAGGCAGACAGGGATGTCTGCCCCACGGCTCAATCCTTCCCAGGCCAAGTTAACCAGCCGGTTGGGGGCCATGGAAAAAACTCCCTTTTTCAAACGGACACTGGCCTAAGAAGCCGAAAAAACCTAAAAGAACACCCGTTCGTCCCTTACTTTTACATTCATCCGAATTTGCAGAGTCGCAGGGTGTTTCTTCAAGTCCCGCCCGGAAGGGTGGAGCGCGGGGTTTTCGCAGGCTGAAGCCTGCGGCTACCGGTTTTCGGATGATTTTTTATTCCGGAGCATGGCATGCGCAGCAATCCCGTCAAGCGAGCCTTGAAGAATGGGCAACCGACCGTCGGCACCTGGCTGTCGCTGGGCAGCATTACGGCGGCGCGGTTCATGGCGCGGGCCGGTTTCGCCTGGCTGACCGTGGACATCGAGCACAGCCTGGTGGACTGGGAGACGGCCACGCACATGTTCGCGTCCATTGCCGACGCCGGCTGCACGGCCCTGGCCCGCGTGCCCGCCAATCGCCACGACCACATCAAGCGCGTGCTCGACAACGGCGCCCACGGCATCGTCGTGCCCATGGTGTGCAGCCGCCAGGAGGCGGAGCAGGCCGTCGCCGCCGTCCTGTATCCGCCGGCCGGCAATCGCTCCGTCGGCGGCAGCGTCCACGCCCTCAACTTCGCCACCGACGCCGCCGACTATTACGCCCACGCCAACGATGAGCTTCTCATCGTTCTCCAGTGCGAACACATCAAGGCGGTCGAGGATGCCGACAAGATTTTCTCGGTGCCGGGCATCGACGCCATTTTCGTCGGCCCGAACGACCTGGCCGCCAGCATGCGCGGCTCCGATGGCAAGGGTCCCAGCGCCGAGGCCACCGCCCAGGCCATGAAGCACATCCTGGCTACCTGCCAGAAGTACAAGGTCGCCCCCGGGCTGCACTGCGGCTCCGCCGACGAAGCCAACGCCCGCATCGCCGAGGGCTGGCAGTTCCTCGCCGTCGCCAGCGAGCTGCGCATGATGCTCAACGGCGCCGGCCAGATCGTGCAAAAACTGGGGACGGGCAAGGCGAAAGAGGAAATGGCGAAATATTGATTAACCCTGGTAAAGTCGCCGATGATTTACCTGGCATGTTCATTATTCCCCAAATTAAATTGATTGCATGGCACACCCGGTGGCCGTGGTAGCATTTTTCTCGGCAGCTTCGCCATTAGGGCCTTGATTCGCCCGACCCCAGAGCTGGCTCGCCGAATCGCTCTTATCACGCCTACCGGCTCTGTGTCGCCTTCGCGGTGGCATTTGGTCGGATACTTGATTATTTCGTCGCCAACCTTACCGACAAATATCCGTTCCGAACCTTTGCCTCGACTCTTGTCCTCTTGGATGCCGAAGCGCTTGACGGCTTGGCCGAACATTGATATTCGATGGCGGCCTAAGAATGGACTTTCATTACACAACTCCGCGAATTTCGCCAGCCGACCAGTTCCTCCAGCGCCCCGCAGTTCTGCAGCAGCACGTCGCACAGTTCCGGACAGATCTGGAATGTGATAGGGTGGTAAATAAAAAATCCCCACCATGAAACGGAATGTGGACGCCCTCACGGACGGGACGTTCGACCTCGTCATCCTCGGCGGCGGCATCACCGGGGCGGGCGTGGCCCTGGACGCGACGCTGCGCGGCCTGCGCGTCGCCCTCATCGACAAGGGCGATTTTGCTTCCGGCACCAGCAGCGCCTCGTCCAAGCTGGTGCACGGCGGCCTGCGCTATCTCGAACACGCTGCCTTTGCCCAGGTATACGAGGCCCTGGCGGAACGCCGGCGGCTGTTGCACAACGCCCCGCACCTTGTCCGCCCGCTGCCGTTTGTGTTGCCTTTCTACCGCAAGGCGCGGGTGGCACCCTGGAAATGGCGGCTCGGCCTGACCCTGTACGATCTGCTGGCCGGGGCGGGCAACATTCGCCGCAGCCGGCCGCTGAGCACTCAGAATCTGTGCCGGGACTTTCCCACGCTGCAACCACAGGGTTTGCGCGGCGGCGCCGCCTTTTTCGACGCCCTGATGGACGATACCCGGTTGTGCCTGGAAGTGATCCGCACCGCCGCCCGCGAAGGCGCCTGCGTCGCCAACTATGTCGAGGCGAGCGGTTTTGAAATCAAGGAAGGAGCCATTCGCGCCGTGCGGGCTGTTGATCGGGTCAGCGGAAAGGAACTTATCCTTCGGGCCCGACAAGTCCTCAATGCGACCGGCCCGTGGGTGGATGCCGTGTGCCGCCTGGCCGGCGATACTGCGGGGCCGCATTTGCAACCGACCAAGGGGGTGCACCTGGTCGTGCCGGATCAAGGGCACCGGGCCGCGTTTCTTCTCTTGCACCCGCGTGACGGCCGCGTGTTCTTCGTCTTGCCGTGGCTGGGCAAGACGCTCATCGGCACGACGGATACGTTCACCGAGGCGGGGCCGGATAACCTGGAAGTGTTGCCCCAGGAGGTGGATTATCTTCTGGAAGCCTACAATCGCTACTTCACCGTGCCGCTGACACCGGCCGAGGTGCGGGGCCGGTTTGTGGGGCTGCGGCCGCTCATTGGCAAACGTCGCGGCGAGCCCTCGGCCTTGTCGCGTGAGTTTCGCCTGTTTTCTTCCCCTTCGGGTTTGCTCTCCGCCGCCGGAGGAAAATACACGACTTACCGGAACATGGCTGAAGAAATCACCGATACCCTCTGCCGTCGGCTGGGGCGGCGCCGGTCGTGCACAACGCATGACTACCTTCTGGATGGCGCCCCGACCGTTCCGTGGGAGGAGTTTTCTCCTGCCGCGGTGACAGCGCTATGTCAGCGCTATTCTCTTTCTCAGGAAACGGCTCAGCATCTGGTCGATCGCTATGGCCGGAGAGCCTCCGAAGTCGCCGCTTACCTGGAAGGGAATCCGCGGGCCCAGCGACCCGTGATCCCGGGCGAACCCGACTTGATGGCGGAA
>CAZFGM010000338.1:0-3323 GCA_964518515.1 uncultured Alcaligenaceae bacterium
TGGCCCATCTCCTTTTCGGACCCGAAGTCCGCCTGATGTTGGAAGAAACCAACACGGCCGAGATGAAGGAATTTTGCGAGAGCCTGCATCCGGCCACGGTGGCCGAGACTCTGGCCGATGAGTTCGCCGTCGAGCAGGTCTGGCAATTCCTGGCCAACACCAGCATTCGCAATCAAGCGGCCATCTTCGAGTATTTCCCCATCGATTGGCAGGTGAAGATGGTCGAGGGCACCGGCCGGGAGCGCATGGCCCACCTCATCGAGAAGATGTCGCACGACGACCGCGTGGACCTCTTGCGGCGGCTGATGCCGCGCGTCACCGAGGGCCTGTTGCGGCTGGTGGACGAGGCCGACCGCAAGGACATCGCCCTGTTGGTGCAGCAGCAGGAAAACACCGCCGGTGCCTTGATGACCACCGACTACGCCTGGCTGCCGCCCAACCTGACCGCCAGCGAGGCCCTGGACCGGTTGCGCCTGCAAGCGCCGGAGAGTGAAACCATCTATTACATCTATCTCCTGGACGACCAGCGGAAGCTGCTCGGCGTCGTGTCGCTGCGCGATCTGATCCTGGCGCCGCGGCAGGCGCCTATCCGCGACCTCATGGAGGCGACTGTGGTATCGGTCAAAGCTGCCGACGACCGCGAGCAGGTGGCTCAGGAGCTGGCGCGCTACGACTTGATCGCCATTCCGGTGCTGGATGATGAAGGCCGCATGGTTGGCATCGTCACGCACGACGACGTGATCGACGTGGTGGTCAAGGAAGCGACCGAGGACGCGCACATGATGGGTGCCGTGGGGCCGATCGAGGAAAGTTACCTGGAAGCCAATTTTGTCACCATCTGGCGGAAACGCGCCTTCTGGCTGGCGTGCCTGTTCATCGCCGAATTGTTGACCTTTCAGGTACTGGAGATTTTCGAAAACGCCATCAAGGCGGTCCTGGTGTTAAGCTTTTTCATACCCCTGGTGATTTCCACCGGCGGCAACTCGGGCTCGCAGGCGGCCACGTTGATTACTCGGGCCATGGCCCTGGGGCAAGTGACCCTGCGGGATTGGTGGCGCGTGTTGCGCCATGAATTATCCATGGGTCTGGCTCTGGGGATCACTCTGGGCCTGATTGGCTTCGCGCGGGCATGGATCACTTCAGGCGAAGTGCTGTTGAACAACGACGGTTCCCGCACCGATCCGTTTTTTTTGGCTCTGGTTATTTCCCAGGCGGTTGCCGGAATATGTTTGTGGGGCACCCTTGTCGGAGCCATGTTGCCGCTGGGTTTCAAATGGCTGAATGTGGACCCCGGGATTGCTTCCAGTCCTTTCGTGGCCACCTTCGTCGATGTGACCGGGATCATCATTTATTTCAGCATCGCCAGCTTGTACCTGTTATGAATCAAGGCTGGTGGGGATTATCCGGCAAGTCCTCGTCCTCCTCGCCGGACTGAAGCTGGGCGAGGCGGCCGATCAGGGCGACGCCGCCGGTGATGGCCGCCAGGCTGACGATGCCGGACACCACCCACACGGCCAGCGACACGGTGAACACGTGCTCGGCGCGGTAGGCCACCAGAAAGCAGGTAACCGCGGCGGCGGCGATGATGACCACCATCGGCACCAGCATGGCCAGCCGGCCCGCCAGACGCGCCCGGTCATCGCCGGTGTTGACGGGTTGCCCGCTTTCCAGGCCTTTGACATGTTCCAGGTGCATCATCTCCGCCTTGCGCAGGTTGGCTTTCAAAAGCTGGGGCACCAGCACGATCAGCGTGGCCACCAGAATGACAAACATGATGAGGATCATCAGGTCGTTGCTATGGACCTCGAGAAAATCCTTGTCGCGATCGGTCTTGGCCGGCTCGGTGGTTTTTTTCACCGGGTCCGGTTCTTTAGTTCCTCCGGCGGTCACGGAAGGGCCGACAAACGCCGGAGAAACCAGAACGAGCGCAATCAGCAGCCGGCGCATGGTTTTACTCTTATAGGTATTCGGTCGATGGATCAGATTCTTCCCAGGAGTCGGCCAGGGCCAGGAGTTTTGCTAAAGGCAACTCGAAACCGGGCAGGAGCGGAGTCGTGTAGGTTTCCTTTTCCGTAAGCACTCGTTTGATGATTTTTTTCCCTTGCCGGGAGAAAACGGTCATCGTTCGCTCGAAGCGGTCGATGATCCAGTATTCCTGGACCTTGATGGCCAGGTACTCATCGCGTTTCTCCTCGTAATCGCGCTGGCGATCGCGTTTGCCGCGGGACACGAATTCGGCAATGATGGTGGGCGTTTCGCCTGGTCGCGGCAAGCGGCCCAGACCGGCCCAGATAACCCTGTCCGCCCGCCGCCGATTCTTGCCCGTCTTGATCGTGTGCTCGGGCAAGGTTTTGTCCAAGGTGGAGAGTGCTGGTTTTTCTTCCTGGTAGTTCCTCAACCAGCGGCCTAACTCCTCGTTGGGATCTCGTTCTTGCTCAAGGGGAATTGGGGACACGACTAACACTCCATTAATGAGTTCGTAGCGCCAGCCTTCGATGAAGTCGGCCTCATCAAATTCGCGCGGGGTCAGCCGTGCCCCGGCGGAATCGGGACCAAGGAAGACAGGTCGTTTCAGGGTTGCCGTGGCCATTCCAACGCCTCTCTTTTTCCTCACCTTCGTACCTATCATAACGGTTCTCCCCGGTTCGAGGCTACCTCGTTACACCGTCCGCCCCTTGTACAATTGCCGGCCCAGGACCGGATCGCGAGCCGTGAACGGGCCCGGTTCCTGATCGCGGCTCAGGCAGCGCGCGTACATTTCCAGCTTGGCGTCCAGGTCGTCGGCGTGGTGCAGGATCAGACATTCGGGAATCAGCGGCAAGCGCGGCGAGCCCCATTCCGGCAAGTTCAAGTGCGAAACGATGAGGTGTTCCAGGAGGGCCACGAGTTCCGGGTTCAGGTCGCCCAGTTCGCGCGCCGCGTCGCGCACCAGATCGCGGCCAAGAAACAGATGGCCCAGCAGATGGCCGGCCACGGTTTTCTGCGGATGCACGACATCGTCGCCGAACTCCAGCACCCGGCCGATGTCATGCAAAATGGCACCCGCCGCCACCAGGTCCTTGTTCAAGGGCGGTTTCAGGTCCGGATACTGGGCGGAATATTTCTCCACCAGGACCAGGCATGACTTCGTGACCGACAGCGTGTGTTCCAACCAGCCGCCGCAATAGGGATAGAAGTGGCGCAGCGTCGCCGGCAAACGTTGGAGCGCCTCGGCATGGCGGTCCAGCAACATCCCAACGAGCCGGCGCAACGATTCATCACCAATGTGTTTTTCCGCCACTTCGCGCAATTCCGCGAACATGGCCGCCGGGTCGAAGCGCGAG
>CAZFGM010000338.1:3423-8008 GCA_964518515.1 uncultured Alcaligenaceae bacterium
TTTTTCCGCCACTTCGCGCAATTCCGCGAACATGGCCGCCGGGTCGAAGCGCGAGGCCTCGACAAAGTCCAGCAGATTGAAACCGTCGGCGCGATCGGTGTCGGCCAGCGGGCGAATGTTGGCCAAGTCGATTTGCGGGCCGTAGACCTTGTGTTCCTCATAAATCGCCCGAATCTTGTAGAACTGGCCTTCTTGCCAGTCGCGCTCGCAGGAGACGAACCACGGGCTATCCGCCCAGACCATGAAGGCGACTGTGCGTTGGGCATCGCGAAACCGGCACGTGTAAAACGGCTTGCCGTCGCGACGGGCGCCGCGGACCTTTTCCGCCAACAGGGCAAAGAAATCACCGCCCTGGCCGGGAGCCAGATCGCTGAGGCGGACCAGCGGCGGTTTCGGTTTGCTCATGGAAACCACTATGCCTAAAAAATTACCCCAGGCAAGAAAAAAGCGGCCAACCTGGGGGGGCCGCCTTCCGATAGTTAAGGTTACATGGAAATCCTCGGGACTCGAAGACTCGCCCCGAGGCTTGGAAAAACCTCAGCGCAGGCCCAGCTTGCGTTGGATCAGCAATTCCAGGTCTTCGCGGTGGTTGGGGTCGAGAAGGCCTTCGTGCCGCCAGACGATCGTGCCGGATTCGTCCACCAGGACCAGCGTGGGCAGTCCGCGGACGGCGAACTGGCTCATGACGGGGCAGCGGGCGCCGCCGCCGAGGAGTTGGCGGTAATTGACGTGCAGCCGCTGGCCGACGGCGTGGACGCGGTAGGCCTGTTCCTGGGGGGTGCCGCCGTTTTCGTAGGCGATGCCGACGATTTCCAGGGCGGGGGCATAGCGGGTTTGCAAGGCCACCAGGTTCGGGATGCTTTCGCGACAGGGCATGCACGTGGTGTTCCAGAAATCGAAGAGGACGAGCTTGCCCTTGCGCTGAGTCTTGAACTCCCAGGGCTGACCGCTGAGGTCGTGGAGGGCCAGGCTGTGGAGTTGGTTGCCGACGAGGACGCAGGAGGGCACGCGCGGCGGTGTGAGGGCGGCACCGGGATCGGCGGCGGGGGGTTTCTCGGGCAGCGGAATCGGCGGCTTGATCTGGATGGGCTTGCGCATGTCCATGACCGGGGGCCAATTCTTTTCTTGGCCGGCGATGCCGGGCACCCAGCCGCCGGTCGGAGGAGGAGGAGGAATCGGCGCGGGGGGCGGCACATTGACCCGAGCCGGCAGCTCGGGTTCGACGAGCGGTCGCGGCGTTCCCAGGCCGAGGCCGGGCCTGCCGGTCGTCGGGCCGGTGACGGAAGCGGCGGCGGCCGGGCCGGGCTGCCAGGTCGGACCCGCCGGCGCCGGCAGCGGTCCGAGTCGGGGCAGGAGTGTGGTTTTTTTCGGGTCGTCCTTTTTGGGCTGGTAGGCCGGTGGATCGGGGAAGCCGGGCGTCCCGGGCCCGGCCAGATCGGGACTCAGGCGAATCCATACGTGAATGTCCGGCGGCCGGGCATAAGTGACGCCGGCGAGGACTTTGTCCCCGTCCTTGGCGCGAGCGATCAGCTTATAGGCCTTGTTGGGTTTCAGACCGCGGATGGTGAAATAGCCTTTAGGATCGACAGCGACATCGATGGGAGCGCCTTCGGTCTTTCCGTCGTCGAGGCAGACGTAGCTGACCAGAGCCTCGCGGGGTTGGTAGTTCGGGGGACTGATGACGGTGCCGGCGATCATGCCGTTGGTGTCGGCGCTAGGGCCGGCGGTGCTTTTCAGGAGCGGGTCCTCGCCGCCGGGGAACCTGGCGGGCGGCTTGCCGTTGTTATTCGGCACGGACGGCGGACGGTCCCCCGCTTTTTTGAAGTGGGAGCACCCCGTCAGCCCCAGGCCGATAACGGCCAGCACCATCACGCAGGGCACGACGCGCACGGCTTGGCCCTCGTTTTCCGCGGGTGCACGACATTGGTTTGTTCACCCCAGAGGCACGAACATAGAACAGGAAATGGCATTCTTTTATCTTGCCTTGAGTTTTTTTCTCTGCGTTCTCTGTGTCTCTGTGGTTAAACCTTCAGGGTTCGTGCAACTTATTCGTGCACCCCGTTTCCGCTTCGCTCGTCTTTTCCCCACGGTCCGAGAATCCGGGGTCGTCCGAAAGGGACTCGAAGACTTGCCCGGCGGCGTGGTCCTTTGCCTAACTTCGCGCTGTTTCCCTGTTATCCCGAATTCCACGCAAAAACGGCGCGGCTTCTTCTTAGCATCGGCGCGTTTTTCTCGCTTTCTTCAGGAAAACCGCTTCCCCGGGAAAGGCCGACCGGATTCCTTGGCAATCATGGGGACGTGCAGTAAACTCAATTCTTTCCCCAAATCGGGGGTGGGTCAAATGCCGGACGCCGTGGAATGGATCCGCGTCCGCGGGGCGCGGGTGCATAACCTGCACAATGTGGATGTCGATCTGCCCCGCGACCGCCTGACCGTGCTGACCGGGCCGAGCGGCTCGGGCAAGAGCTCGCTGGCCTTCGACACCCTGTACGCCGAGGGGCAGCGGCGCTATCTGGAAACCTTGCGGGTGGATACGCGGGCCCTGTTCGATCAGTTGCAGCGGCCGGACGTGGACCTGGTCGAGGGCCTGCCGCCGACCTTGTGCGTGAGCCAGCACAGCGGGGCGGCCCGGCCGCGCTCCACGCTAGCGACGTTAACCGAAATCCATGACCATCTGCGGCTGCTCTACGCGCGGCTGGGATCGCCGCACTGCCCCAACTGTGACCGGCCCATTCAGCGCCAGTCCGCAGCCGAGATCGTGCGGCAAACCCTGGCCAGCGCCGAGGGTCGCAAGGTGTATATCCTGGCGCCGCTGGTCCAGAGCAAAAAGGGCGAGCACAAGGAGGTCTTTCAGCACATCCGCCAGGGCGGCTTTCTCCGCGCCCGTATCGACGGCGTGCTCCACGAAATCCGCGACGTGCCCGCCCTGAAACCGCGGCAAAACCACACCATCGAGCTGGTCGTCGATCGCCTGGTAATCCGCGGCGGCATTCGCGACCGCCTGGCGGAATCCATCGCCACGGCCGTCAAGCACGGCGGCGGCACCGTCGTCGTCACCGACGCCGACGACGGCGACTGGCACGACCAGCTTTACAGCACGCGCTATGCCTGTCCAGCCTGCCAGCTCAGCCTTGCCGACCTGGAGCCGCGCCGCTTCAGCTTCAATAATCCCTATGGCGCCTGCCCAACATGCCACGGGCTGGGCCAGGTATGGCAACTGGATGCGGAACTTCTTCTGCAGCGTCGTCAGTTGCCGGTGACGGAGGTTTTGCAACGGCTCCACAACCAACTTCCCGAGGAAATCACTCTGCCGCGATTTGACCTAAAGACCTGGCAAGCCTTCGCTGAAGTTTTTGCCCATTCCGACCGCAAGAAATGGACGTTCCAAGCGCCCTTGCGGGATTGGCCGGAGGAGGCTATCACCGCTTTTCTTCACGGAACGGAAAAATCCTCACCTCCGTTTGCCGGCTTGATCGCGACCTTGCTGCGAACAGGCGAAAAGAAACAGGATGGGGAACCGGAAGATGATCCGCTGGTTCCCCTGCTCGGCCAGGTGATGTGCACGGAATGTCAGGGAGCGCGGCTCAACCGCGAAGCCCGCGCCGTTCGCTTCGCCGGCAAGGCCTTGCAGGAGCTGACCGCCCTGTCCGTGACCGAAGCGGGCGAATTCTTCGACCAATTATTGTCACGCTGGGGAGCCCGAAGCACCAGCGCGGGAGGAAGTGTAACCCTCGCTGGCGCTTCCGGCTCCCCTCTCCCCCACCAGGGAGATAAGGAAGTGGGCCAGGATGGGGCGGAGCGCGTCGGCGGTGTCCTTCTGGAAGAAATCCACACACGCTTGCGTTTCTTGCAGGAAGTGGGCCTGGGCTACTTGACCCTGGATCGCCCGGCACCGACTCTGAGCGGTGGGGAATTGCAGCGGGCTCGCCTGGCGACCCAGCTGGGCGGCGGCCTGGTGGGCGTGTGCTACATCCTCGATGAGCCCACCATCGGCCTGCATCCGCGCGATACCGACCGCTTGATCGCCGCCTTGCGCGGCCTGCAACAGCGCGGCAACACGGTCATCGTGGTCGAGCACGATGAGGCGGTCATTCGCCAGGCCGACTACGTGGTGGACCTGGGCCCCGGCGCCGGCCGCCATGGCGGCCGCATCCTGGCGCGCGGCTCCGTCACCGACGTGCTGGCCAATCCGGAATCGATCACCGGGGCGTATTTGCGAGGGCATGTGGTGCGGGGAGCGCGGAGCGCGAAGAGCGGAGCGTCGGCGGTGGATTGTTCGGCGCCGGCTTGTTCGGCGCGGGTCTCTGACCCCGCCGGTCGGCCGACCGTAGGTCTCCCTTTGTCGGCGGCAAAACCCGGAGACCTGCGGTCGGATGCTTCGGCGGGGTCGGAGACCCGCGCCGAACAGAGTGCTTCGGCGGGGTCGGAGACCCGCGCCGAACAGAGGGGGTCGGAGACCCGCGCCGAACAGAGAACCCGCGCCGAACAGAGGGGGTCGGAGACCCGTGGCGAACGCGGGAGCCACTCCTTAACTACTCACCACTCACCACTCACCACTCACCAACTCACCATCCGCGGCGCCCGC
>CAZFGM010000339.1:0-7999 GCA_964518515.1 uncultured Alcaligenaceae bacterium
AGCTGACTGCTGAAAGCTGACTAACAACTAACTCCCCTCGGCCGGTTTCTGTTCGCCAAACACCTGGTCGGCGCTGAGGGCCGGTTCGGCCGTCTTGCCGGGATCGGGGCCGAATAACTGTTCCAGGGTGGGTGTTGCCTCTTGGGGGGCCGGCGCGCCGGCTTCCTCGGGGAACAACCCGGCCAGCGGGCTGGCGGGTTTGGCGGGGACCGGGACCGGTTGTTCGCCCGCCTCGGCACGAGCCGCCTCCTCCACCTCGCGCGCCAGGCGGCTTTCTTCTTCCACCCGTTCGGCCGATTCCTCGGCGAAGGCGATGACCTCCTCGGCTTGGTCCTCGGTGATGCCGGCCAGTTCGGCCATTTCCGCCGGCTCCAAAAACGTCAAGTCGTCGAAGGACAAAAAGCCTTCGGTAATGAACACCTCGACGACCTCGTCGGTGACGTTCGGAGCTTGCCGGAACCAATTTTCCGCCTTCTCGATGCTCTGGTTGAGCTCGTCGAGGGTCATGATCTCGATGTCCCAGCCGACCAGCTTGCTGGCCAGGCGGACATTCTGGCCGCGGCGGCCGATGGCCAGGGAGAGCTGGTCCTCCTTGACCAGGACAATGGCCCGGCCCAGGCGCGGATACAAAAAGACTTCCTCGATGGCCGCCGGCTGCAAGGCGTTGGGGATCATCACCTGCAGCGAATCGTTCCAGCGAACGATGTCGATGCGTTCGCCGCCGAGCTCGTCCACGACATTCTTGATGCGCGAGCCCCGCACACCCACGCAGGCGCCCACGCAATCCACCTTCAAATCGATGCTGGACACGGCGATCTTCGAGCGGTAGCCGGCTTCCCGCGCCAGGGCCTTGATCTCGATGGTGCGGTCCTGAATTTCCGGGATTTCCTGCTCGAACAGGCGGCGGACGAAATCCGGGTGCGTGCGCGACAGGATGATCTTCACGCGGTGGCCGACCTTGCGGACGTCGAGGATGACCGCCTTGATGCGCTCGCTGGTGTGGTGGGTTTCGCCGGGAATCTGCTCGCTCTTGGGCAGGATGGATTCTGATTTGCCGAGGCTGACGATGCCGGCGCCGCCTTCATGGCGCTGCATGGTGCCGTGCACCAGGTCGCCCTTCATGGCGGCATATTCATCGAAGACGGCGGTGCATTCCGCCTCGCGAATCTTCTGGATCATGACCTGCTTGGCGGCCTGGGCGGCGATGCGGCCGAATTCCGCCGGCTCGATGGCTTCCTCGCCTTTTTTCGCCTGGATTTCACCCGAGTCGCGGTTGATGCTGACGACCACGCCGCACTCCTCGCCGTATTTCTTCTCGGCCGCCAGTTGCAGGGCCGCCTCGATGCCGTCGAAGATCACCTCGCGCGGGATGTTCTTCTCGTGATGCATCTGATCGACCGTGCGCAGCACATCGGAACCTTTCATCGTTGTCGTCCTTTGTCCTGAATATCTTGCAGGCGGGGCAAGCCCACGGACGGCCGTCCGTGGGCTTTCGGGCCATAAAACAAAAAAAGTGGGTCCTGCCCACTTTTGATGCCTCCGCGCGCAAGCCGGAGCGCATCCGCGCCGTCAACCGGTCCGGCATCGCCCTCCGGCCGCACCTTCGACCCCGAAAACCCCCCTTGGGATTGCCATCTTTCTTGTTCTGGAAAGCATGCCTTTATTGTGGCGAGAAAGTCCTCCAAGAGCAAGGGCAACCGGCCTGGAATTCCCTTTTCCTCTCATGAAAAATAAACGGAAATTACCGCTGGTCGTCAAGTTAGGTTTCGGCGCTGAACTTCCTGAGGGTCGGAAGGGCGCAGAGATCGTGGGCCACGTTTTTAACGTGCCCCCAGACCAGCGGGCACGTTGGAAACGTGCCCCACAAAAACGCCATCCCCTGGCGCAAAAACGACCAGGCGCCCCTTCCCGGTTCAAATTCAAAAAAACCGGGGGATTTTCCATTTCTTGCTTGTCAACGGCGTTTTCGGGAATATCTTAGTGTCTTATGCATCCTACATAAAGGAGCGCCGGCTGTGGACTCCGGTGCAATGTTTCTCCGAGAGCTTTCATCTGGGAGGTAGGTTCAACATGCGAAAATTCCTGGCATTGTTCCTGTGCGTGGGCCTCTGCTCCGTCCTGGGCTTGGGCACCACCGGCTGCGGTAAGAAGGACAAGAAGACGACGACCCAGACCACCGCGACGAAGACGACCACGACGACGACGACCACGAAGGCGGAAGAGAAGACGATTGAACTGACCGCCGAGGATGTCGAAATCAAAGCGGGAGAGTCAGCGGACGTAGAAATCAAAGCCACCCGACCGGAAAAAGTCGATGATGAGATCTCCCTGGAGTTTGGAGAAGTAGAGGGGGTCACTTTTGCCAAGGCCTCCATCGCCAAGAAAAAAGACAAAACTACGGTCAGGGTGTCGGTAGACAAAAAGGCCAAGGCTGATAAGCACCCAGTGACCATCACCGGCAAGGCAGGCGAAGTCAAGGCCTCGGGCAAATTTACTTTGACCATCATGGCGGCGAAAAAACAGGCCGCCAAAGAAGCGAAAGTTACCCTGGCCGCCGAAGCTGGCGATAAGGAAATTAAACTCACCGACAAAAAAGGAAAAGGGACGATTAAAATCACGGCCACAAGAGAAAACTGCGAAGGCGAGATTAAACTAGCGTTTAAATGCAAAGAAGAGGGCATCAAGATTAAAAATGCCTCCATCGCCAAGGGCAAAGATGACGTCACTGTCGATGTGGAGGTTGCTGGAGTCGCCGCCGGCGATCACGATGTGACCATAACCGGCACTTACAGTGAGGATAAGGAGGCGACTGCCACAGTGAAATTGAAACTAAAATAACTTCGGCGGTTTTCATTCCATCTGGTTTCGGGGGCCCCGAACCAAAATGGCAATGCCCTCTGTACGAAACTAACGTCCGCCCTGCTGCCTGTAGGCCGGACCTCCCGGAACCGAGGCTGTAGTCTGGAGGTAAGTTTCCTCAGGAACGGCGGACGTTCCTGAAACCTGGAAAGTTTTGGGTTTTCCAGGAATTGATTCCTTATTTTTAATTGAAAGGATGGGTTTCACTGTGAAGAAACTGCTCGCTGTGTTGTGCGCCTTCGGTTTGCTTATCGCCTTGGGTGTTTCCACCCCGGGCTGCGGCAAGAAGGATAAGACGACGACAACGACGACGACAACAAAGTCAGGAACGTAATTTTTTCCGGACCTCTGCGGGCCGGTCGCTTTCCCGCGACCGGCCTCTTCTTCGACGTCCCATACCGGCCCCCGCGGCCGGCCTGGGACGTCGATAATAAGCTGGACCCTTGTCGCCTTTACAGCCGAAACACTTCCAATAGAACCGGCTTGCCTTCGGTCTCGAAAGAAATGCTTTCTTTCTTTGACAATCGCTGGGGTTTTATGATTTGTCCATGTTAACATGGGAAGGATCGTTTTTTGAACTACCCAGGAACCAACGGATTGGCTAATTCTATCTCCTTGCCAGCCTATGAAGACTCCTGAGTTACGTTCTCCCCCTCCCGCCGGCTCCGACCCCAAGAAGATTGCGAATTCCGATTGCCCCACCCGCCGTGCCCATTTTTCCTTGCAATCCAGCCAGATCGTCGCCATCGGCTTGCTCGCCCTGGTGTTTTATTACTTCAGTACCGTGGTTCCCCTGGCTCAGAACGAAATCTGGGCCCATCTCAAGTACGGCGAGTGGATCGTCGCCCATGGCGCCTTGCCGGAGCAGGAGCTTTTTTCTCCCTTTGCCGATCCCGAGGCGACCTATGGAAACATGAACTGGGTCTCCCAGGTGACTTTTTACCTTGTTTATCACAGCGGCGAAATCCTGGCCGGCGGGGAGGAACTGCAGCGGACCGCCGGCGGCGTGCAAATGCTGCGCACTTTCCATGCCCTCTTGATGGTCTTGAAAGTGGGCCTGGTCATGCTCGCCCTGCGGCGCTCGGTGCGTTCGTTGCCGCTGGCCGTCGTTGGCGCGGTGTTGCTGGTTGTCTGGACGCTGTTTGCCAGCGAAATCGCCAAACCGCAGCTGATCGGCGAAGTCTTGTTCGCGTTTCTGTTGTGGTGGCTGAGCGCCGGGCGGCTGTGGCGCTGGACGTGGCTGGTGCTTGGGCTGCTGTTCGCCGTGTGGGTCAACTGTCACCCGTCGTTCCTGGCGGGGTTAAGTTTTCTTGGGGTATTTTGGCTCGGCCGCCTGGTCGAGTATGTCCGGAGCCGGCCGGCGCGGCGGAAGGACCAAAGGGCCTGGCTGGGGCAAGGCCTGGCCGCGCTGGCGCTGGCGCTCTTGTCGGCGAGTTTTCTCAACCCCGCCGGCCCGGAAATCTACTCCGCTATCTTGGAAATGGCCCTGCATCCCAACATGCTTCACTTGCCGGATTGGCAGTCCACGGAATTCGCCTTGGAGGATGTGAATTTTCTGGCCACGTTACTGGTACTGGTCCTGTCGCAAGCGGCGAGTCCGCGGGCGCTGCCCCCGGCACCGCTGGTGGTTTTGTTGGTGTTCGTTCCGCTGGGGGCCTTCCTTCAGGGCCTGTTGCCGTGGTGGATGATGCTGGCGCCTTGGTGCGCCGTGATCTTGTGGCGGGACCTGCATATCGTGGCGCGGCGGCGTTATGGCCGCCGCTGGGTTGGCCGGCCCAGTCTGGGCAAAACGATACTGGCGGTGCTGTTGCTGGCGGCCACTTTCCTCGGCTCGGGAGGATTGCCTGTGCCGCTGGGCCGGCAGCCGCCGGCCCTGGCGGCGGCGCTGGCGCCGAGGACGCTGTGGCAACTGGCCCGGCAGCTCCAACACGGCGAAGGTTTGCCCGCCCTGGCAGAGGCCCTCGGCAATTATCCGCACCAGCGCTTTCAGGGCCGGATGCTGGTGCCGTTCGACCTGGCGGATTACTTGCTGTGGTCGTTGCCGGCCAAGGCACCGCTCTTGGTCTATTCGCAAGCGCAGTACTTTCCCGAGCAGCATTGGCAAGATCAGATCCGCGCCTTGTCGGCGGCCGAAGCTTACAAGGCAAAAAAAAAGGAAGAGAAGGATTGGCCCAGCTGGCAAGAAATTCTCAAGCGCCACGGGGTCAACTTGATTGTGATCGATGCGGAAGAATACATCGCACTCGCCAAAGCTTTGCGCGCTGACCCTGCGTGGCAGCTGATTGTCCAGGAAAGTAAAACGAAATTAATTCCATTCTACTGGGTAGAGGTGAAGTTGTTGATCGCCGTGCGCAAACACCCTCTGTAACTGCCTCTCTCTTGGAAGAGGGGTTATCGCGCGGCCGAGGCGAGGTCATGAGTACCAAAGTCTACTCTGGGGAAACGACGGCGCCGCCGGCCACCGCAATAGAAGCCGTGTCGCCGCCAGCCCGCGTGGCGAACGCCGCCGCGGCGCCCGGCTCGGGGCGGGCGTTGGGCAAAGCCAAGGTACTGCTCATTCTGGCCGGGTTGCTCGCCTATGGTAACGCCTTTAACACGCAATTCCATATGGATGACGCCTGGATGAGCGCCAAGGAGATCGCGGACCTGTGGGAGTTTGTCGGCCTGATGCCGCAGCGGGCCCTGGCGGCGGCCACCTTGTATTTCAACAATCTCCTCCACGAGGACGGCTGGTTCGGTTATCACCTGGTGAACATCGCCATCCATTTCGCGGCGACGTTGACCTTGTTCGGCGTGGTGCGGCGCACGCTGTTGTTGCCGCGCTGGCAAGGACGCTTCAGCGCTTCGGCCCTGTGGCTGGCCTTTGCCGTGGCGCTGCTGTGGATGGTTCACCCGCTGCAAACCCAGTCGGTGACCTACATCATCCAGCGGATGGAATCCATGATGGGACTTTTCTATCTGCTGACCTTTTATTGCGTGCTGCGCGGCGCGCAAGCGCCGCTGCGGCGGCAGGCCTGGCTGTGGTATGTGGCGGCAGTCCTCAGTTGCGCCCTCGGCGCCCTGTCGAAGGAAGTCATGATCACCATTCTGCCGGTCCTGCTCGGCTACGATTTTGTGTTTCTTGGCGCGGTCAAGGACAAGCCGCGCTGGCGCTTTTCGCCGCTGCGCCTCACCGCCGTTAACGTCTTGCTGGATGTGCTGCGCCGGCGCTGGCTCTTGTACCTGGCCCTCGCGGGCATTTGCGCCTGGATGGTGTTGCGTCATCTGTTTCGCAAAAATACCGCGGACGTCAGCGCCGGTTTCGGCATTGCCAGTCTTCAGCAAGAGAGGTACTGGATGACCCAGGCCTGGGTCCTTTTGTATTATGTGCGTCTGTGCTTCATTCCCTATCCCCAGTTTATGTGGTATCGCGGACCAGAAAAAAAAGAAGGTGGCTGGGAACCCACCATGTGGACCAACCCGACGGACTTTGCCGAATTCTTGCCGGCGGCATTGATCCTCGCCGGCCTCGGGCTAATCATTGTCGTGCTGACGCTGCGGCGCAGCTGGCTCGGTTTTGTCGGCTGGTGGTTTTTCGGCGTGCTGTCGCTCACCAGCATAGTCCCCATGAGCGACGCCATTTTCGAACATCGCCTGTATCTGTCGCTCGCTGCCCTCTCGTGCCTGGTCGTGATGGGTGGTTATCTCCTGTTCAACCGCTTCCTTGACCAGAAACGAAGCCTGGTAGGGATGATAGTGGTGACGATCGCGCTGGCCACGACGCTGACCTTTCTCACAATCATGAGAAATGAAGATTACCGCAGCAATGAGGGCATCTGGGCCACGGTTGGGGACGCGCAGAATTCAAGACCGTGCAGTGTGGTGGAAATGATTTTCCTTTTTTGGTATTGGTGAGGAAGCCCAGGGAATAATCGCGCCGGTTGAGGATCACATTAACACACTCTTTTTTGGGACACGTCATGCGCTGTTTAATAGTGATACCCGCTTATAACGAGGAAGAAGCGCTGCCCAAAACGTTGGCAACCCTGGACCAGCTGCCGGATTATTTTGAGGTCCTGGTCGTCAATGACGGCTCGCGCGATCGCACGCCACAGGTGGCGGAACAGGCGGCCCGCGGCAGCCGCACGCCCATTCATGTCGTGCACTTGCCCATGAATTGCGGCATCGGCGTGGCCGTGCAGACCGGCTATCTGTTCGCCCTGAAACACGGCGGCTACCGCTACGTGATCCAGTTTGACGCCGACGGACAACACGATGTTTCCGCCTTGCCCTTGCTGGTCCAGGAATGTGAACGGCAACAGCTCGACGTGTGCATCGGTTCCCGGTTTGTCGAGGGCGCCGGCTTCCAGTCCACCTTCCAGCGCCGCCTGGGAATTCGTTTTTTCGCCTGGCTCATTCGCCTCTTGAGCGGGGCGCGGGTCACCGATCCGACCAGCGGCTTTCGCTGTGTCGGACCACGCGTGTGGAAGCACTTCGCCGAACATTATCCGGAAGATTATCCGGAACCCGAATCCCTGTTCTGGTGCGCGCGCCATCAACTCAAGATCGGCGAGATCCCGGTGGTCATGCACGCGCGCCAGGGAGGAATCAGCTCCATCCAGCGCTGGAAGCCGGTGTATTACATGGTCAAGGTCACCCTGGCCATCCTCCTGGATCGTTTGCGAAGGCGGGAACAACTATGATCGAGATCACCGCGGAATTGTTGATGACCATCGGCGGCATCGCGGCTTTCGTTTTGACCGTCGATTGGGTCCGCCATCGCCAGCTGCGGGAGAAGTACGCGGTCATCTGGATCGCCGTCGGGTTTGTCCTGTTGATCGTCGGCCTGTTTCCGGCGCTGGTCAAGTCTTTTGCCGACGGCACGCACCTGAGTTATCCGTCGGCGGTGTTGTTCATCGCCCTGGCGGCGATCTACTGCTTCGCCTTTTCGGTGTCGGTGTCGTTGAGCCGGCAATATCGGCGCAACACGCGCTTGATGCAGGAAATCGCCATGCTGGAAAAACGCCTGCGCGATGTGGAAAAAAAATTGGCCAGCCAGGACGTGATCGCCCCGGTCGAGGACCAGGAGAAGTTGACGGTGCGGAATGGACAGCCGGACGTGCATGGAAATCGATAAGCCGAGATCGGTTAGGATAAGGAA
>CAZFGM010000340.1:0-7995 GCA_964518515.1 uncultured Alcaligenaceae bacterium
CGCCACACCGGCCGCCAGGTCAACCCCGACATGGAGTTCTACAAGCTGGGCGGCATCCAGGACATGCCCGACATCATCGTGCACATGATGGACATGCCCGAGCGCGGCGTCATCGGCATCGGCGAGCCGCCGACCATCTCGACCGCCGCCGCCATCGGCAACGCCGTCTTCAACGCCATCGGCGTTCGCGTGCCCGAGGCCCCGTTCACGCCCGAACGCGTGCTGGCGGCACTGGCCCGGCCGCGGGGGGGGAATTAGGATAGCCACGGAGGGCAGGATTGATTGTTCGTAGTGCGGGCTTCAGCCCGTTTTCCGGGAATAAACCGGCTAAAGCCAGCACTACGAACCATCAAATTTCTCCGTGCATGACAGCGGCCAGGAGAAGAAGTAATGCGAGGAGCAGAATCAAGGAAGCGGCTTCGGTTCAAAAAAAAGAAATCTGAGTGGGAAAGAAGCGGCAAGTGATGTTCCGAGTTGGGCGCAAGGGGAACGGCCATTGAGAACCGAAAATGGCACCCACTTTGCCGAGCGGTTACTGGATGCAAAATACGGGAAGGAGCAATACCCTACGGGTCCAGGCAGCGAATTCAGCAAGATCAAGAAGTGGGGAGATAGGGCTTTTGTATGATAAATCAGGAGAGAACTCATGAAAGTATTTGTGCTGCAGCATGTTCACTCCTTGGGAAATGAAGCCGAAGACGTGAAATTAATTGGCGTCTATTCCTCGCGAGAAAATGCCCAGGCGGCTATTACTCGGCTCAGCCGGGCTCCTGGATTTTCAGAAACCCCGGAAGGGTTCCATATTGACGAATACGAAATGGACAAAGACCATTGGGTTGAAGGTTACATCGGTGGCTTAGCCGATGCGAGAATTTCGAAGGGAAGGTCCAAGATAAAGGCATCGGCAAAGTGACAAACCGAGGCCCTTCGACGAATCGGATACCCATGGAGTACTCATTCCTTGGAGGATACAGCACCATGAGAAACTTCACGTACTTTCGACCCACCACGCCGGAACAGGCGGTGGCGCTTCTGGACAATCGCTGGGGCGGCACCGAGCTGTTGGCCGGCGGCACCGACCTCTTGGACTTGCAAAAAGAGTACGTCGCCCAGCCCACCCGCGTGGTGAGCCTGGGCAGCGTGGGCGGCCTGGTCGGCATCCAGGCCGACGCCCGCAACGTCACCATCGGCGCCGGCACGACCCTGGCCGACATCGCCGCCAGCAAAATCGTTCGCCAGCATTGCAAGGGACTGGCCGATGCCGCCGATGCCATTTCCGGACCGCAAATCCGCAACATGGGCACCCTGGGCGGCAGCCTCTGCCAGCGCAATCGTTGCTGGTATTTCCGCGACGAGCACACGCACTGCCTCCTCAAGGGGGGCGAGCGCTGTTTCGCCATAGGCGGAGAGAACAAGTACCACGCCATCTTCACGCAGGGCCATGCCTGCGTCATTGTGCATCCGTCCACCCTGGCCCCCGTGCTGATCGCCCTGGGGGCGACCGCCGAGGTGCTGGGCCCGCGCGGCCGCAACACCGTCGAGCTGGCCAAGTTCTACCGGGCGCCGGCCCGGGAAACCCAGCGCGAGCACAACCTGGCTCCCAATGAGCTGGTCCTGTCGGTAAACATTCCGCTGCGCGGCCTGGCCAGCGCCAGCTACGAAGTCAGCCAGAAACGCTCCTCCGACTGGCCGCTCGTGCAAGCGGCGGTGGCCTTGCAGCGCGACGGCAACAAGGTCCGCAACGTGCGCATCGTTCTGGGTCATGTGGCACCGACGCCGCACGTCGCCGAGGCCGCCGCCAAGGTTGTCGATGGCCAGACCATCACGGAGGAGACGGCCACCGCCGCCGGCCGCGCTGCCACGCAAGGCGCCAAACCCCTGAGCCAGAACGGCTACAAGCTCCGCCTCGTCGAGGTGGCCGTCAAGCGCGCCCTCCTCCTCGCCGCCGGACAAAAACCGTATTGGGAGTAAATTTTGCAATTTGAACAAGCAGTCAGCAGTCAGCCCTCAGCTATCAGCAGCCAAGCGTTGTTTGGCTGACCGCTGATAGCTGAGTGCTGACTGCTTGCGAATTCCTTGAGGGACGTGCCATGTCAGAAGCAAGCCAACCTTATCGTCCCCGCTGCATGCACCTGTGCTGTAAATCGATGCAGGTGTTCGGCGAAGATTTCGAAAGCGATCCGGAATATCAGGCCGGCATGGTCGAATTCTGGTGCACGAAAACCTTCAGAAACCAAGGCCCCGACGACGGCCTGGTAAACCTGGAGATGTGTTCCAACCTGGAACGCCCGTGTTTTCAGGAGTATTGATATTGAGCATCGTAGGACGGATTTCTAATCCGTCCGGACGGTTTGAAAAACCGTCCTACCTTTATTCTCTTTCACGGTCCCGCCATGCCTCGCCAGAACCAATGCCCCGGAACCATGAGCCGGCGCGGTTTCGTCCGCTTGGGCCTGGCCGGCCTGGCTTCGCTCGGCCTGAGTGATTTTTTTCGCCTGCAAAGCCTCGCGGCGGAAACTTCGCGCAGCCGCAAGTCAATCCTGGTCGTGTGGCTCTGGGGCGGGCCGAGCCACATGGAGCAAGAGCAGGAAGTGATGCGTTCCGCTCGACACCCAGTTTTTCGACCATTCCGGCCGGCCGATCGCTTTGCTGCCTGCCGGGCGGCCCATCACGGAACTTATTTAGAGAGCCTAAAAAAATGGCGACTCGTAAATTTAGGCGGGTAATAATGAACCCTGAACCAGCACCGCGAAAGCATGCGGTCCCTGCAAGGTCTACATGCTTTCGCGCGGTTGACAGCCTCTTGTCACTGGGAGGGAGCCGCGAAAGCATGGCACCCGACTCGAAATGCTCTTTTAGGCGCTCTTAGGCTTCACGGGTTCGAGCAGCGAAAATGCAAGTCGATCTGCAAGGTCAAGTCGCGGTGGTCACGGGCGGCGCCCAGGGAATTGGCCGGGCCATCGTCGAGCAATTGGCGGCCAATGGGGCCGCCGTGGCCGTTGTCGATATCGAAGACGAATTGGCCCAACGAACGGCGGCGGAAATCGAAGCCCAGGGCCGGGTCGTCGCGGCATTCCGCGGCGACGTGTCCGATGCGGCGCAAATGAACGCCGCCGCCCTGCAGATCGTCCACCGCTTCGGGCCGATCGGAATCCTCGTCAACAACGCCGGCGTCAACACGCGCAAGGACCGAAGGCCGATCCATGAGTACCTGCGCGCGGATTGGGACCGCATTCTCGCGGTCGATCTGACCGGGGTCTTCGTAACGAGCCAGGCGGTGATTCCCCACATGCTGGCGCGCAGCGGCGGACGCATCGTCAACATCGCGTCGATAGCCGGCCTGGTGCCGCTGCGGCTGCAAAGCGCGTTTGTGGCCGCCAAGGCGGGCGTCGTGAACCTGACGCGGGCAATGGCCTGCGAGCTGGGGCCAAAGGGGATTCTCATCAACGCCGTGGCTCCGGGCTCGACCCTGACACGCGGCACCGAGGCCCTGTTCTACGGCCCCGACGGCGCGTACACCGACAAGGCGGCCAGCCTGATTTTGCACATTCCGCTCGGCCGGCCCGCCAAGCCGGAAGAGATTGCCGCCGCCGTGTTGTTCCTCGTCGCCCCGGAAGCGAGCTACGTGAACGGAGCGGTTTTGACCGTGGACGGCGGCTGGACGGCGGGGTTCGCGCGCGATTGGTGAGAGGAGCAGGAAATCGAAAATCGACAATTGAGGGAACAAAGACGCGACCGTCAAATTCCGCTTGAATGGTTGGCATACCCACCACCTATTACTTGGCCTTCTCTTCCGGGTACGAGAGCTTCCGGTCGGGATCCAGGAAGCGGGCGTACAAGGCAACATTATCACCCAGGTAGGCAACCTGGATCATGATACGATTCACTCCCTTTTGCAACTCAACTTCAACCCCGGCTTGGTCCGGGGCATCCTGTTTTCCGGGCTTTCCGGAATATACTTTCTTGCCGTTGATTTTGATAGTGACGTCGTGGGCCGCTCCCAGCAAGAGTCGCGCCCGTAAGGGAGCGGGCGCGGTGACCTCGGCGGCGATGTAAACAATGCCGTTAACGTCTTGGTTGGAAGGTAAACTAATGCGCCCCGTCGGGCCGACCGTCGGGGCCTTCCAAATTCGATCCACTTCGGGGCTGGCCTTCCATGGCTCCGGCAGAAGCGCCGCCCCTGTCACGGTTTTTGCCAGCTTAACCTCCGTGATGAATGGATGGGCCATCGTATAGCGGATCAAATCGCGGAAATCCTGCACGGTTATGTTGTTGGCCAGGCCCTCCGGCATGATCGACTTTTCTTGCACCAGGATCTTGCCCTCGATGTCTTTTCGCTGGATCACCTTGACCACGTCGTTCTCGCCCTTGAGGGTGACGGATTGGCCGTCCTCGGCGATTAAGAGGCCGGTCTCGATGCGGCCGTTTTTCAGCTCGATGATGCGCGTGTAGTACGGCTGGCCGACGACGCGGTTGGGGTCGAGGATGTTGGCGAGCAGGTACTCGATGTCGCGGGCGGCGCCGTCGAGGTTGGGGCCGACGTCGTGGCCGCGGCCGTCGAACTTGTGGCACTTGGCGCACTGGTTGTCGAATACGACCTTGCCGCGCGTGAAGGAACCGCGACCTTTGTCTAATTCGTCGCGCATCTTGTCGATCAGGACGGCGAGGTCCTTGGGCGTGTCGCGGAAACGGCCCCAGACTTTTTCGATCTGCTCGTTGAGGTTCTTGTCTTTGAAGGCGCGGATTTTGAGGATGATGTTGTCGGTCAAATCGGTGCGCGGCACGGTGCCCTTGCCGACGGCGGCGAGCAGGTCCTTGGCCCAGGGTTTTCGTCCGGAGAGCAGATTGACCGCCTCGCCGCGGACCAGGGGAGGATAGGTTTTCCAGCCGGCGAGGACGCCAGCGGGGATTTTGACATCGTCATAGGCGGCCAGGGCCCGACAGGCCTCGGCGCGAATTTCCGGGTTCTTTTCCTTGGCCAGGATTTCGTGCAGCACCGGCAAGGCCTGCGGCGGATGGGCCAGAGCGACATCGCGCAGGGCCTCCAGCCGCTGCCCAAGGGCCAGGCCGGCGTCCCGCGCCCGCTCCAGAGCCCGAGCGATGGCCTGGGTGTCCTGAAAATGAACCGCCAGGCGGCGGGCCAGGTCAACAACCTTGGCATCCGAATCTTTGGCCAATTCAGCAAACACCCGTTTCCAGGCGGTCGGCGGATCGACCTGGCGGTTCTTGAACGCCTGCACCAGGCCGTCCAGCGCTTGCCGGCGAACCGCCGAATCGCGAACCGCGCCGAGAAAGACGACGCACGCTTCCAGATCATCCGCCTTGCCGGTGGCGGCCAAGCGGCGCATGGTGCGCGGCACGATGTCGTTGGTGACGAGGGGATTGCCGGGAGCATTTTCCTTGAGCCATTCCAGAGCGGGATTTCGCTGGGCGGTCACGCGCGACTCGTAGGCCAGCCAGATCATGAGCGGGAGATAGGGGTCCTTGGCATCTTCCGCGTGTTTCATCAAGTTGTTCAAGATCGGCAGCACGTTTTGTTTGTTCAGGCGCTGAGCGGTGCTGGCGAGTTGCAGACGGACTTGCGGGGAAGGATCTTTTGCAGCCATCTCGACAAAACGGTCCAGAATCGGGGCTGAGACCTGACCGGACTCGCCGAGCAAGCGAATGGTCCAGGCCCGCAGTGCCGGCCAGCGACTGGTCAAGGTTTTCATGGCATACTGGTCGGTAAGACCATCCAAGGCATGAACAGCCCACAGACTCCGCAAGGTAGCCTTTTCCGATGTGTCTTTGAAAAGAATCGGGATCAGCCGGTAGAGCGCTTCCACGCGCCGCTGGCGGTCTTCGCGCAGCATTCGCAGGGCGGTGCGATGCCAGAATGGATTGTCGCTGCCGAGGAATTCGACCAGTTCCCGGACGCGGGCCTTATTCAGGTCCACCGGCGTGTGCGGCTTCGCCCCCGTCCGCTGCATCTTGTAAATCCGCCCGTGCGTGTAATCCCAGGCATCCGGCGGCGCCTGGTGGCACGGGTTCTGGTCGTGCCAGTCGATGACGTAGATGGAACCGTCGGGTCCCCAGCGCAGGTTGATGGGGCGGAAATTCTTGTCGGCCGAGGTCAGGAAATCGGGATTGCAACTGGCGATGAAGGTCGAGCCGTTGGGCCGGAGCGAGTCGCGTTTGATAGAGCAGCCGTGAATCGAGCCCATGAGGACGCTGCCGCGATAGGGCTCGGGCACATGATCGCCGTCCATGCACAGAAGGCCGGCGTGGGCCCAGCCGCTGTCCTTGTGGTGGGTGTGGTCGCAAATCTCGTTGAGCAGGCCGTAAGCGTAGGGATTGAAGCTGGCCCCGGCCTGGCGTTTGTAGGTGCCGCCGGGGACCATGTGGAACAGGTGCGGAATGACGCAGCACGCCAGGAAGCAGTTGCCACGCGCGTCGAAGTCCATGCCCCAGGGATTGCTGGTGCCCTCGGCGAAGATGTCGAACTTCTTTTGGTGCACGTCATAGCGCCAGACGGCGGCGTTCATCTTGACGCCGTTCACTTCGGAGTTGGTGAAGACGCCATGCAACCCGTAGAGCTTGCTGTCCGGGCCCCATTGCAGAGTGTTGAGCGTTTCATGCGTATCCTGGCTGCCGAAGCCTTTCAAGAGGATTTCCTGCTTGCCGGCCTTGCCGTTGTCATCTTTGATGAAGAAGAGATAGGGCGGGGCGCCGAGGAAGACGCCGCCGTGGCCGACTTCCAGGCCCGTGGCCAGGTCCCAGCCGATGGGCAAATCCTTGCCCTCGGCCCAGACGGTGACCTTGGGCCGGCCCCCCTTGGGATCGGGCTCGATGATCTTGATGCGATCGCGCGGCTTCTTCCCTTTGGGCGTGCGCTTGGGATACTCGAAGCATTCCAGCACCCATAGCCGGCCCTTCTCGTCGAAGGTGAAGGCGATGGGATTGACGACGTCCGGCTCGGCGGCGACGAGTTTCACCTCCCAGCCGGGAGGCACCTTGAACCCCTTGACCGACTCGCCCGGCGTCCAATACGGCTGCCCCGACGGCTTGCGATTGTCGAAGCCGAACTGCTTCTGGGCGTGGAGCTGAGGGATAGAAAATAAAAAGATCGCCAGAGGGATGATGAAGCGGAACAGGAGAGGCATCAGATTCTCCATGGGGCAATCGAAAAGGAATCAGGCTGATTCGGCCTGAATGGTTTCACTGGCGTGGCGGGTCAAATAATCCAATACCTCGCCTTGCATTTTCTCGATTTCCGCCCGATAACCACTGGCCATAGCGCGAAATTCTTCCGGCCTGGCTTTTAAGCGCATTTGCCCCAAAAGACTTTGAAAATAGGAAATGCGCTCTTGCGTGCCTTTCAATTCGATTTCATTGCGAATCATGCAACCACCTCCACGATTCCCCTGCGGCTCAGGTCCCGTTTGATTTGCCAATGCTGGACAAACTGGTCCAAGGTTTCCCCAAACACAAGGGAGGGCCTGGTCCAAAAAACGCTCGCCCCAAATTGATGGGCGGCTTCTTCGTGACTAAAAAGGCCGATTGTTTCCTGATCACAAGTTTCGTACACAAAATCATCGGTCATGATGAGAATGATGTCCACGTCATTTGGTTCTTTCTTTGCGGTAATGTAACTCCCAAAGATAATAAATCTCAGGAGCTTTCCGCTGGCCTGCACCAGAGAATGGATTTTTTGAGACTGCAAAGAAGTCGGGTTAAAGTGAGGTTTCAGCCCCGTTCACGTTCACGGGGCTTTCCGCGTTAGCGGTGTAGGCCCGCCGTTCACGGCGGGTGGCGGGAGTCCTCACTCCGATTGAACCCCGTTCACGGGGTTTCTCGCTGTTTGGCTTCAGCCTTGGCCATCGGTGGCTCAAGCCAAACTGCGAGAAACCCCGTGAACGGGGTTCCCAAACCATTGGGTTGGTCTCCGCAACCCGCCCTCAAGGGCAACGCCGTGAAGGATTTTTACTCGGTTTTTCTCGCTTCGGCTCGCTCAAG
>CAZFGM010000341.1:0-7952 GCA_964518515.1 uncultured Alcaligenaceae bacterium
CGCCGTGAACGGCGGGCCTACACCGCTGGCGCGGAAAGCCCCCTGAAGGGGGCTATCCCGACAAGTTTGCTACAGTCTCGTAATTCAAAGGGTTATAAAAAAAGACTTCCACCGTTTCCCCCGGCGCGTAGCCTTCCAAATCGGCCGGCACCAGCACGAAACCGTCGGCGCGGGTGGTCGAACTCAGAATCGACGCCCCGCCGATCGCCAGGGGTTCCACCTGGCCCTCGTGCACCTGCACGCGAACATAATCGACGCGGCCAATCGCCGAGGCGATCTTGCGGGACAGGGGCAAAGTTTGGCAGCGGTAGGGTAAAGCCATGGGGCGGCCGCCGAGCCGGCGAAGGGCAGGACCGGCGAATAAATCGTAAGCACACAGGCACGACACCGGATTGCCCGGCAGAAGAAACACCGGCCGCTGTTCGACAAAACCCAGGCCGGTGGGACTGGCGGGCCGCAAGGCTACGCCGTGCACGCACACTTCCCCCAATTCCGCCACTATCCGCGGCGCGTGGTCCTCCTGACCGACCGAAGAACCGCCCGAGATCAACACCACATCTTCGCGGGCTTCTTGCAAAGAGGCTCGAATGGTTTCGTAGCGGTCCGGGAGCATTTGCATCCGGGGCGGCAAGGCGCCATCGCGCCGGGCCAACGCCGACAGCATGACCGAGTTGCTATCCACGATGCGATACGCGTCCGGTTGGGAACCGCACGGGAGAAGCTCATCACCGGTAATGAGGATGGCCACGGTGGGACGGCGGACCACTCTTACCGGGGAGGCGCCGATCGAGGCCAGAACGCCCAGGTCCTGCGGCCGCAAGAGGCGACCGGCGGGCAACACGGTTTGGCCGACGGCGATGTCCTCGCCGCGCCGGCCGACATGCCGGCCGGGGGGCACGGGTTCCTGGACCCTGAGCCGCGTCCCGCATTCCTCGGCGGCCTCGGCCGGCACGACGGCATCCGCTCCCGCCGGCAGCGGCGCCCCGGTCATGATGCGGACCGCTTGCCCGGTTTGCACCGCGCCGGCAAAGGGCCGGCCGGGCAAAGCCTCCCCCTGGATCACAAAATCAAGGGGGTTGTAGGGACTGGCGCCGAAGGTCTCGCAGCCGATCACGGCGTAGCCATCCATGGCGGCGCGATCGAATCCGGGTACCGCAAAGGCGGAGATCACGGGGTCGGCCAGGATCCGGCCGGCGGCTTCGGTCAAGCCCACTGTTTCCGCGGGCAAGGGCTTCAGGCGGCTATCCAGCAAGGCCAGCACGGCCGCCACCTCGGCGCGGTCCTGAAAGCCCCGCATGCGCACATCGTGAAACATGGCTGGCCAATTCCAGGCGAAAGATCGCCGTACAACCGGCACAATCGGCATCCTCCGTTCATCTTATAAAGGCCGCGCCAGCCGCTCAAGCAACCGGGCCGGCAGGAGTCCTCTTGCTGGCATCTTCCGCGCCATCGCGCTTTCCTGCCCAGGTAGTAAAAGTCCTCGGAAAAACATAATTCTTTCCGCCGGCGCCGCCAGAAAGTCTTGTTTGCCGATTATGGCAATCCTACAGTTTGCAATGGAGAGGTATCATCCTCGTGCCGACGCGGGTTGACCTCGGCGGCTGCGGGGAGGCGGAAACCGGAACACGATGCGGAGAAATTCGAATCCGAGGTTACCCGTCCCAGCGGGGCGCGGGCGGGTGGTTCCGGTTTGCGCCCCATGTTGGAGTTTCCCCCATGACCGTGAAACATTGGTTGGTCGGCCTGGCCGGCATCGCCCTGGTGATTGCCGGCGGCTGTCGTCCCCGTACCACCTCCCGCTACTATCGCGCTCAACCCACCGTGGTGGGTTACACGCCGATCGCCGCTCAGACTCCATGTTACCCCGCCCCGGCGGCGCCGTGCTCCCCCGCAGTCACTCCGGTCCCGCCCCCCTATGTGCCGTAGCGTAGTCGTAGGCTTTAGCCTGCGAAATCCCGCACCCTGAAGGGTGCGGCTACCTGTGGAGGTGACCGATGCGTCCGGTTTTTTTGGTGCTGACCTTGCTGGGCGGTTTTCTGGCAACCGCGGCCCAGGCCGAAGTGGTTCGCTTGCGCTACGTGCCCGTCGATGCCGCCGGCAACACCGCGCTGACCGTCGATGGCCAACGCGCGACCGGCACGCGTTCCGCCTGGTACGGCGGCGTGCAAAGGCCGTTTCAAGGCCAGTTCCGCCCCAATTTCATGGTGACGTTCCTTCACCCCTATACAGGACGCATGAAGGTGCCCATGACCTTTCCGGAAGGCACCCCGCGGCTGGAGCGTCGCCGCTACAGCATTGTCTACAACTACGGCAGCTACACCGTCGAGGCGCAGTTCCAGCCGGATGGCTCGGTGGAAACGATTTACAACAGCGGCCTGTTGCGCCCGCTGGTGCCAAGGTGAGGTACTGGACGAGGGCAAGAATGATTCTTTCGCCGAGCGCCGGGGTTGGCATCAGGGGAATATCCGCCAACCCATTCCCTCATGTCCGTAATGAAACTCCTCGGGATGGAGTATCTCCGCAAGAATCTCCAGCGATTCCACCAAGCGTGGACCGGGGCGGTTAAAGAATTGATTGCCGTCGGTCACGAAGACGCGGCCCGCCTGGACCGCGCGCAACCGGGGCCATTCCGGCCGCCTGCTAAAGCCGGCCATTTCCTTTCGGGTGCGTGCCAGGTCAAAACCGCACGGCAAGGCGACGAGGATATCCGGGTCTTTAGCGCTCAGTTCTTCCCAGGTCATCCAGGGCGCATGATGGCCGGCCTGGCCGAAAAGATTGACGCCAGCCGCTTGATCCACCAACTCGGGCATCCAGTTGCCGGCGGCCATCAGCGGATCGAGCCATTCCAGACAGGCCACGGTGGGTCGCGGCAATCTTTCCGCCTTGGCGGCGATCGCTTCCATGCGCGCCTGCAACGCTTCCACCAATTCCCGGCCTTTGACGGGAACCGCCAATGCTTCGGCCACCTGGCGGATGCCGGTCCAGACGTCCGCCAGGGCGTTCGGCGCCAGCGCCACCACGCGCGGCCGATAACCCAACCAGGATGACAGGGCCTGCTCCACATCCTTCTGGCTGACGGCGCAGACTTCGCAATGCGTCTGGGTGACGATTACCTCCGGCCGTAGGGCCCGAAGCAAATCCCCATCGACTCGGTAAACGGAGGTCGCTTCCTGAAGGAGCGCTTTGACGTTCCGGTCGATGTCCGCGCTGGAACCGTGCACGTCGAACTTCGGGGCCGTGCACACCGGCAGGCGCTGCACGGAATCCGGATAATCGCATTCGTGCGACCGCCCGACGACCTGGTCTTCAAAGCCCAGTGCGCAGACGATTTCCGTGGCACTGGCGATCAAGGAAACGATGCGGGGCATGAGTTTTCATTCCGATTTCTAATTCAAGATATTTAACAACTCCTGGTTGTCATAGAGAATAACAACTTCTCCGGAATCTTGTCGGCTTTGATACCGCATCCGGAGGGATAGGCCCCTTTCTTTAATATCCGTTGCCAGCAACTTGGCGGTGTCTTCAATGTTTTGCTTTAATGTGGTTTTGGTATACTTCGTTTGAATTTCGCCAATTGGCAGGGGGACCGAATAAAAAAAGGTATAGACGTTTTCCTTCGCACTGTAATCAACTTTCTCGGTAATTAATCCATCTTCTCCTACCCTGGGCAGTTTTTTATTTTGAATTTCGACAATTTTTTTGAAATAGGTTGCATTGTCTGGTTTTTTACAACCAAAAAGAAAAAAAGTTAAAATAACACAAAATACACCAATTATTAACTGGCGCATTTGTTTCTCCAACAGGAACTCGTCAGGGTTAAGCGCCGAGGCGAAAAACGTATGGAATTCGACGCCGGCCACGGGTTTCTGAGTTTGCGCCATTCCGCTCTCCGGACCGGCTCAGCGGGGCAGATGGACGCTCTCTCCCGTGGAGAGATCTACGTAGGTTGTCGAAAAAGGATGCCGGAAAACGCCCCAGGCAATCGCCAACATCGAGCGCAGCCAGACACGAAAGCTGATGCGAACCACGTCTGCCGATGTTTCCTGCGGCTCTTCTGGGATTCCTGCCAGATGCTCAGTCTCGTTCTGTAAATCTTTCTCCGCGCTTGCCATGGTCACCTCCTGGGGATCTTCGCTACAGCCATTATGCCTGTTCGAGCAGGTCCCGTCCATCAAGCCCTGGTAAGCCGGGCTTTCGCTTAGCGATTATCCCAAAACGGTAGCCGCACCCTTCAGGGTGCGGATTCCGCAGGCTGAAGCCTGCGACTACAAGGGACAACTTCAGTCCCCCAGTTTCACGACCAAATTTCCCTCCACGGGAAACGGCGGATTATCCAGAAGCAGGGACACGGTGACCCCTCGCAGGGACGCAGCGGCGAGCTTGCACGAAGCTTGGGCGCCGCCGCCTCAGCCGTATTCCAGAAGGCCGGCGGCCAGTTCCTTGTCCTCGGCGTCCGTCACCCGGTAACGAGCGGCAATGCGTTTGCCGTCCTTGTACAGGCTGACGCCGGCATGGTGTTCGCCGTGCAGGACCATGTTCATGTCCAGGCTGCCGCCGGCGGCGTGAACCTTCCACTTGAGGGAAACGGCTTCCTTCACCTTGACGGCCTGCTCCTGGCCGGCCCGCACCACCAGGCGGCCGAAACCGTGTGAAGTGGCGGCAAGAAACCACGCCTTGTCCTGGCTATCCCGCCGCACGAGCTGGTAATGCGTCAGGGTATAGGTTCCCGCGGGCAGGGCGCGGCGGCGATCTTTGTCCTGGCGGTCCCAGGCCAGGCGGAACAACTTGCCTTGGGCGTTCTTGGCGATGATCGATCCTTCGGCAAAAGAGGCGGTCACCAGGCCCATGCCGGCGATATCCTTATCCGGAGGCCGGGTGATGGCCGGCGGCGGCGCCAGGGTGCCTTGCTTGAAAAACGCGATCAAAGCCGCACGGGCTTTGGGTGGATCGGAGCTTCACGCCGTGCGCTGGAGCTGATCGATCCAGGCCCGGTCGGTGGCGAACTTCACGTCCGGCGGCGGATGACAGCTCTGACAGCGGGCCTGAAAGACCTTGCCGGCCTCCGCGGGCGCTTGCGCCACGGCAGAAAAACCAGGTCCCCAAAAGGCCACTACTACCAGGCCCCACTTTGTGTTCATCATCGATCCTCCCGGTTTTGTTGACCTTATTATCGGAGCAATTTCTCGGCTGACAACGGCGGAATCCAAAATCTACAAGGCCGGGCTGAAATACGGCGCGGCAACACTTGACCTGGTTTCTGGGCCGGCGTGCCCATTCAGCACATGGGAAAGAAACCAACTGCTAATCCGGCGGCTTCGAAAAAAAACCCCGCTCCGGTGGGCCACCGGAGCGGGGTGGAATGATTTTTTGGAAACGCATCCATTATTTCTTGACGGGCGCCCGGAACAGCCGGTCAATATCGGCGTCGGGCATCGCGTCGCGGCCGTCGTTCAGATCGACGATCAGGGCGGTGCCGCTCGGCGTGACCCACACCAGGTGGTTGCTCAGGCGGAACACGTCCTTCATGGCCGGCTGTTTTTCCAGGATGCGGAAGTAGGCGGCACTCAGGGCCTTGACGGTAACGGTCGGCATCTTGGCAGTGAAGGTCTCGTCGATCCAGACGCCGCCGACGTCGATGATGTTGCGGTTGGCGATCTGCCGGCTGGCCGTCTGCGTCAGACGCGTCTGGTTGCGGAGATTGATGTTCTGCTGGGACAGATCGACGCCGAGGCGGCCGCTTTGCACGCCGTCCAGATCGCGGCGGGCCAGGAGTTCCTTGGCCTTGTCCAGGGCGGTTTTCTGCTCCTGGGCCGCCTTGAGGCCCTTAACATCCGGATCCACCGGCCCGCCAGTAGACCCGGGTCTCTTGGCAATTTCGTCCTCCACCTTGTTGCGGAGGTCGGCCAGATCATCCTTTTCCCCCTTTTTACCCTTGCCCTCAATGCCCTTTATTAAATCGAAAACCTTTCCGGGCCCCTTCTTCTTGGCGTCGCGGCCAAAGGGGGCCAGCGCCGGCGGGAGTCCCGGACCCGGAGCGAAGCCGACGTGCGGCTTGCCCTCATTCCTGGCGGCGCGGGCCACCGGCACCACGGCGTCCGGCGTGATCAGGTAGCTGGTGTACGGCGTGGTGATGCCGTAGCGCTTGGCCAGGGTCACAACTTCCTCGACCAGCTCTTTCTTCTCGCCGTTGAGGCGAATCTGATCGAGCAGGTAGCCGACCTTGCGGCGGGCCCACAGGTCCTCGACGAAGTTCTTGGCATCGCTGGTCTTGTCCGGGAAGTTAAGCTCGTAGACGACCTCGCGGGTTTCCTTGCCGACATTGCCGGTCAGTTTGACGGCGGCGTGGCCCTGGCCGGTGTAGCGGCCAAGGATCACGAGCTGGCTGCCGTGGAACAGGTCGGGCAACTGCGGCGGATAGACCTCGCTCAGGCTGACGCCGGGGCTGACCGTCAGCTTCAAGTTGGCCAGCACCGGATTGGAAATCTTGCTGAACAAGCTGCTGACGCGGACCTCGATGTCCTCGGACTCGCGGACGTAGGTGCTGAGGGCGCGGCTGTCGTCGGCCAGCTTGTCGAGCATGCTGGCGTTGACGTCGTCGCCGACGCCGAAGGTGAAGAGGCGGGTGTTGGTGGTGTTCTTCTTGGCGACGTTGGCCAGAATCTTGTCGGTGTTGGTCTCGCCGATGGTGGGCCGGCCGTCGGTGAAGAACACGACCGTGAAGGTGCGGCCGTCATCCTTGGTGCGCATGGCCAGGGCGGCGGACAGGGCGTCGTCGATGGCGGTGCCGCCCGTCGCTTCCAGGGCATCGACCCACTTCTTGGCCCGCTCGATTTCCTCGGTCGTGCCGGCCAGGAAATTGTCCTGGTATTTGTTGACCGTGGTGGCGAAGTGGATCATGGCGAAACGATCTTTCGGTCCCAGGTTGGCCAGGCAGTACTTGAGGGCGTTGCGGGCCTGGATGATGCGCTTGCCGCGCATGCTGCCCGAGGTGTCCAGAACCAGGATCATGTCGCGCGGCACCTGCTGGTCCTTGGATAAATCGGCCCGCGGCGACGCCAGCAGCATGAAGTAGCCGCCGGCGCCGGCCGGCCGGTGCGTCAGGGCGGTCAGGCCGACGTCCTTGGTGCCGGCCGTGTAGAAGAGCTGGAAGTCCTTGTCGAGCAGGGCCTGGTCCTTCTCGAAGGCGATGACCGCTTCCCTTTCATTGGGCCGGTTGATGGCGATGGCGTGGGTCGGGCTGTAGATGTTCTGCACCGGGTGCTGCGATTTCAGGCTCAGGTTGATGGAGAACTTTTCCAGCGTGCTGGTGGACTTGCCGTCGGTCTTGAGGGGATAGACGTACTCGATCAAGCCCTGGTCGCTGATGGCCACGGAGGTATAGGCGAGGCTGATCTTGAGGTCCTTTTTGGCCTGGGGAACGACGCGGAGGCGGAACAGGTTGTTGCCCAGGTATTCGAGCAGGCCGGGGTCCTGGGTGCGCTGGACGATAGAGGTATAAATTTGCCGCGCCTTGTCGGCCTCGACCAGCTCGCCGGTCATGACCTTGCCATCGACGGACATGGCAAACTTGCGGACGCTGGCCCCCTTGGGCACGGGGAAGACATAGGTGGCTTCCAGGTCGCGATCGGTGTGGTTGCGGAAGGTTTGTTCGATCCGGGTGACGGCCACCTGGTCTTCGATGGCGACATTCACCTGGTGATTGAGCATGGCCAGCGGGGGCACGTTCTTTTCGGTTGGGATGAGAATGCCCGCGGACCGGCCCGGAGTCGCCAGGGCCAGGACCGCCACAACGGCCAAAACACGACGCATGGGAATCCCCTTTCATGTAAGGGCGGGAAGAGTCCGCCTTATTAGACGAGGCCACAGGCTCTTTGGATTGTAATGTGGCCAGTCAGCGCCTTGATCGGTACGACACGACGTCGTAATCAATTATCATTTCGTGGCTTACATTC
>CAZFGM010000342.1:0-4925 GCA_964518515.1 uncultured Alcaligenaceae bacterium
ACGGACAGGAATGTCCGTCCTACGGAGGTAAGTTATTTCCTGCCGCTCGCCTTAACCCTTTTCACCGAGGGAGAACAGGGGATATGGCCTGCAACCAGAATTGACGCGAGTAGCAAAATGATAATCCCAATGGCAATGGAATTAATGACTTGCACCATTTCCCACTCGCGTCAACAGCTTTTCTGAAATGGCGTGAGTGTTTTGAACGTCTGGAATTACCAAGGTTACTCTGGTTTGATCCTGGGGTGGCAACCAAACCAGGTCGCATAATGAAAAGGAAACGTTCAACATCCTACACCATAACACATGAATCCTTTGGACGAACTTCGGACCCCGCGGCTGCTCCTCACCCGGATGCGCCCGGATGAATTTGACGACCTGGCGCGCATGTACCGCGATCCGCGGGTCATGTCCACGCTCGGCGGCGTTCGCTCCGCGGCGCAGACCGCGCAGTACCTCGAGCAGGTGCTGGCGCATTGGCAGCAGCATGGGTTTGGGTTGTGGGTGGCGCGCGACCTGCTTACAGGCCAATTTGCCGGACGCGGGGGCCTGCGGCATGCAACCGTGGAGGGCCGGGCGGAGGTGGAGGTCGGCTACGGACTGCTCCCGGAGTTCTGGGGGCGCGGCTTGGCCACGGAACTCGCGCGGGAGAGCGTGCGCGTCGGCTTTGCCCAGTTGCACCGCCCCGATCTCGTTTCCTTCACGTTGCCGACGAACGCCGCCTCGCGGCGGGTCATGGAGAAGGCCGGCTTTCGCCACGAGCGCGACATCACCCACGCGGACCTGCCGCATGTATTGTATCGCCAGACTGTATCGCAATGGCAGGCGACGCTGGGCGTGGAGCAGGGGCGTGTGGCCGCGGGGCCGGAAAAAACCTACGCTTCTTTCGGGACCTTGCCCGGAAGAAATGGCCCCTGACGGGGCAGATTAAAAGAGACTGTAGCAAAGAAATTGGGAAGGAATCATTAAGCGGTTGTTTTCCAGCCCCGTTCACGGGGCTGAAACCTCACTTCAACCCGACTTTTTTGCTACAGTCTCGATTAAAATTAAAATTGCCAATTGCCAATTGCAAATTACAAGCAAGAAGAAAAGTTTGAAAATCTGTTGGAATCCTCTTCAAAATTGGCGATTGGTAATTGGCAATGTTTGCGACGTTTTTGATTATCAGTGCGTGTTCTTGCCGTGATGGCAGACGACATGGAGGTTCATCAGGCCGGTACCGGCCACCGCCCGCCAGAATTCCTCGACCAGAGGCGCGTTGAACGTGCCGAGAAATTTCGCAGGCATCTCGGCCTTCCAGACGCAGAAAGGCCGGCCGCTCAAATCCGCCGCCGCCGTCTCGTTGCCGCTCGCGGTATTGATTCCATTCCTGAACCAGTTCAATCCGGCAACGGCTTGCCCACCTTCTTGGCCTTGAGGGCCTGCAAGCGCTCGGCGACCTCGGGTTGGTGCGGGTTTTTCGCCAGGGCGCGCTCGTAGCACAGGCGGGCGCGTTCGAGGTAGTTGGTCTGCTCGTAGTAGATGCCCAGCTCGACATTGGCGCGGACATTAAAGGGATCGAGGGCCAGGGCCTGGTGGAAACGGTCCCGGGCCTGGGGCCAGGCGTCGTCCTGGCGCAGGCGCCAGCCGTCCAGGGCGTAGGGGTCGGCGAGCTGCGGCTGCTGGGCCAGCCATTCCTGAATCATGCGGACGGCGTCGGGTTTGCGGGCAGTGCGATACTGCAAGGCGGCCAGGGCATGCCGGCAATCGCCGTGGTTGGCCGCGCGTTCCAGGCAGCGATAATAACACTGCTCCGCCTTTGTCCAATCCCCCAGGCGGTCGTGGCACTGGCCTAGATTGAAAAGCAAGGCGGGATCGTCCGGTTGCAGCTCCAGGGCCAGGGCGAAGCTGTCGCGAGCGCTGGGGTAGTTGCCCTGGCCGAACAGATGCAGGCCGTCTTGATTGTACTGCTTCACGCGCTGCTGGTCGGCGGTTTCGCAGCCGCCGAAAGATAAACTGGCGGCGAAAACGGCAACCATTAACCAGGCCGGATGATTGCGACAGGTTCGGCTACGCGCCATCCTTCCCTCCTCTGCGCGAACCATACCCAAACGCAGCAAAAAGAGAAGGGGAAACGGCAACTGGCGAGCGGGGGTGTGTTGCCCCACCGTTTCGGGGACCGATAGGAAGAGGACTAGGAGCTTCGGGGACCTATCCCGTACCCGAAGAAGACGAGAAAGATTATGAGTACGATTGGGATTAGGAAGAGGACTAGGAGCAAGATAAAGAAAAAACTTCCCATCAGATCCCTCTCTACCTCTTAATCTTGTTCCTACTCGTCTTCCTAATCTTACTCTTCATCCTACTCTTTCTCTTCTTCTGGTGGATCCAGCAAACAGTTCCGGAAACAATGGGCACACCCAGGGGGGGTGTGTCAGGGGGCTTACGCCCCACCTCGCCTGGCCAAGTCTTGAGGTTTACCCACATTTGCCCGGTTTGCGTTGTGGGGGAAAGTTCGCTACAATCGCGCTTTTCGCACTTTCTTGGTTGGCAGACAGGGCGCGCGGCTTGGCCTGAGGTCGCATCATGAGTGAGCAAGGGTCCGCAGAGCCTGGTGCAGGGGAACAAGTTGCTGGCGCGCCGAGTCCATTGCCTTTGCCGCCACCCCTGCCTGAAACATTAGAGCATTCCGCTTCCCCCCTTCCCTCGACCTGGACCTGGCTGCCGTCCAGCGGGTTGAATACTGAAGAGCCGGCCGGTTCTCTTCCCTTGCCGCAGATGGACGGTTACGAAATCCTGGCCGTATTGGGACGCGGCGGCATGGGGGTGGTGTACAAGGCCCGGCAGCTCAAGCCCCCGCGGCTGGTGGCCCTCAAGTTCCTCCGCACCGGGCCCAAGGCGGACCCGCGCGAGCTGGCGCGGTTTCGCACCGAATGGGAAGCCGTGGCCCGGTTGCAACATCCCAACATCATTCAGATTTATGAAGTGGGCCAGCATCCCCAGGAGGGCGCTTATTGTGCCTTGGAGTACGTTGATGGAGGCAGCCTGGGCAAGTTGATGGGCGGCGTGCCGTTGCCGTTTCGCCCGGCGGCCCAACTCGTTGAGATTCTTGCGCGCGCCATTCACTATGCCCACCAATGCCGGGTTCTTCATCGGGACCTGAAGCCGGCCAACGTGCTGTTAACAGTCAGCGATCAGCCGTCAGCCGTCAGCAAAGAAAAGCCCGGCAAGTCACTGACTGCTGATAGCTGTCTGCTGACAGCTATTCCCAAGATAACCGACTTTGGCCTGGCCAAATTCCTCGACCTGGACGAGCACAAGACTCAAACCGGGGCGGTCCTGGGGACCCCCAGCTACATGGCCCCGGAACAGGCGGGGGGCAAGGTTCATGAAATCGGGCCGCTGATCGATGTATATGCCCTGGGTGCCATCCTGTACGAGATGCTCACGGGGCGTCCGCCCTTCCGGGCGGAAAACTCCCTGGACACCTTGATGCAGGTTCTGCACCAGGAGCCGGTGCCGCTCCGCCAGCTCCAGCCCAAGGTGCCGCGCGATCTGGAAACCATCTGCCTGAAGTGCCTGGAGAAAGAGCCGGGCAAGCGTTACGCCAGTGCCGGGGACCTGGCGGACGATTTGCACCGCTTCCTGGAAAACGAGCCGATCCGGGCACGGCCAGTCGGCGTGGTGGGCCGGCTGGTTCGCTGGGCCCGGCGCCGGCCCCTCATTGCCGGGTTGTGGGCAACGGTGGCGAGCCTGGCCGTCATTCTCCTCGTCACGGGACTCATCGGTTACCGGCAAACCTCGGCGGCTCTCAAGCGCGAAGGCGAGCAGCGGCAACTTGCCGAGGAAAGTCTGCACAACGCCAAGCGGTTGCTGTACCTGGCCGAGATGCCCCTGGCCCAGAAAGCCTGGGAATCCGGGACCATTGCGCAAATGAAGGAACTGCTTGGGCGGCACCTTCCTCAACCGGGACAGCCCGACTACCGCGAATGGGAATGGTACTACCTGAATGCCTTGGGAGAAAGTCATATTCGCCAGCTCCGCGCCCATGCCGGCACGGTCCATTCGCTGGCTTGGAGCCCCGACGGGCGACATCTGGTCACGGCCAGCATTGATGAAACCGTGAAAGTCTGGGACATGGAGCAGGCCAAGGAGCTTTTTTCCTTGAAGGAACAGGCCGGTTATCCCTCTTGCGTCGGCTGGAGTGCGGATGGCCAGTGGCTGGCGTTCGGGAAATGGGACGGTACCGTCCGCATTTGGAATCCGGCCGGAAAAGGATCTTTTATTCTCCCTGCCCATAAGCACCCGAAAAATCCCAAGGTGGATTCGCGCGTGGCTTCGCTGGCCTGGAGCCCGAACAGCCGGCAACTGGCCGTGGGCTACTGGGACGGTCTGGTGATATTCTGGGATGTGGAAAAAGCTCTCAAGGTCCGGACCCTGAACACCGGCACTATTTCCGTGTATTCCCTGGCCTGGAATCCGGATGGCAACCGTATTGCCACCTCCCTGGCAAACGTTAAAGTTTGGGACGTCGCCACGGGCCAATTGCTGCGTGACTTCATCGGCAAACCAGGCGCACCGGTGGTCCTTGCCTGGAGCCCGGATGGCAAATGGCTGGCGTCTGGACCGCACCGTTTCACCATGGTGGTCTGGGATGCCGATACGGGAAAAGACGTCGCCACCTTGAAAGGCAATGAGGAGAAAGTCCAGTCGGTGGCCTGGGCGCCGGATAGCCGGCAGCTGGCCTTCGTGAGCTTTGGCGGCAAGCTCCGTGTCTGGGACGCCCTGGCCGGGCATGAGTTGTACGCCGCTCCGGGTGGCACCGACGGAGTCTGGTCACTGGCCTGGCACCCGGACGGCCAACGGCTGGCCGTGGGAGGGTTCGACGGCACCCTCAAGGTCTGGACCGTGGCGGGCTGGCAAAAAACCATGCGCGTCATCCCTCT
>CAZFGM010000342.1:5025-7927 GCA_964518515.1 uncultured Alcaligenaceae bacterium
CTGGCCTGGAACCCCACGGGCCGGCGGCTGGCGTCGGCGGGTGAGGATGGAACGGTGAAAATCTGGGACCCCGCCATGGGCCAAGAAGTGCTCACGTTAAACCCCAATGTCTTCCTTCTGTCCCAAGTGGCCTGGAGTCCGGACGGCCGCCGGCTGGCCGCCGTGGCCCCGGACCGGATCATAATCTGGGCGATGGTGCGCGGCCCATGAATGCGATTATTTCCGTGGAAGAGGCGCCAGGCGGAGAATGTAAATGGTGCCGTTAGCGTTGGCGGTGGCCAGGTGCCGGCCGTCAGAGGCGAAGGCGACACCATGGACCGGACCTGGCAGTTTCCATTCGCGCAGCTTTTTTCCGGAAGGTGCTTGCCACAGGATGACCCGGCCATCATGACCTGAAGAAGCCAGGTTCGCGCCGTCCGGTGCGAATGCTGTCGCATACACTTCGCCGCTGTGCCCCGGAAGCGTGACCGGCTGTTGGGACCCTTTTCCGTGCAGGTCCCACAGGCGCACGGTTCTGTCTTTGCTCCCGGAGAGGCCCTGACGCCCATCAGGGGAAAAGGCCACACTGTTGACCCAATCGGTGTGGCCTTCCAGGCGGCGCAGCTCCTGGCCGCTCTGGACGTCCCACAGTCGTATGGTTTTATCGGCGCTGCTGGAAAGGGCCCGCCGTCCGTCGGGAGAAAAGTCCAGGCAGGTGACCCAACTCCCATGCCCCACCAACCGGCGGATTTCCCCGCCACTTTGCAGGTCCCACAGCCGGAGGGTGTGGTCTCCGCCGCTGGAAAGCGCCTGGCGGCGGTCGGGTGAGAAGGCCACACTGAGGATGTTATGCGTGTGCCCCTCGAAGCGGCGGACCTCCTGGCCACTTGCCACGTCCCACAGGCGCACGAACGTGTCATCACTGCCGGAAAGCGCCTGCCCGTCCCCAGAGAGAGCCACGGTCCAGACGGTGCTTGTGTGTCCCCGGAAACGGCTCAGTTCCCGACCATTTTCCACATCCCACCAGCGCATGGTTTTGTCCCCACCCCCGGAAAGGAGACGGCTGCCCGCCGGCGAAAAAGCCAGGCCCCGCACCGGGCCGCTATGGCCCTGGAGTACAGCCACCAGTTCCTTCGGTTGGCCATCGAAACGGACTTCTTGTGGAATCTTCGCCGCGTGCAGCTTATCCAAGGGCGACGGCAATTTCATTACCAGGGTGGCGGCACGCAGCACGGCAGGCGTGCCGGGGTACTTGACGCGGAAGGCGAGCAGGTTCTTGCGGAGGGCCTGCGTGTCGGTGCCGGCGTCGGCGAACACCAAGGGTTTCAGGGCCGCGTCGGCTTCCTGACAGAGTTTCTGAAAGATGGCCTCGCGCTCGGCGAGGCGTTTCTTCTCGGCCAAGTCCGCCGCGTTACCCGAGGTGTGTTCTTTCTTGATATTCGGGTATTCGGTCCGCTGGTTCTGGTCCTTTGGCTGGCTCTCCTCGTGGCCGCGGCCAAAGAGGATCGCCAGCAGCACGACCAAAACCAGGAAGACTCCGCCCCCCGCGGGCAAAAGCCACGGCGGCCAGCGTTGGACTGGTTCGGGCAGCCGTTTTGCCAGGGGTGACACGTTCGTGTCACTGGCCATCAAGTGTGCAAACACGCTGTCCGGCCTGTTCGCCACCAGCGGGGCCGTCGCGATTCTATCGGCGGGAGGAGAGGCAAGGGCCCTAGCCCTTTCCACTTGCTCCAGCGCCTGGGCCAGTTCCGCCGGGGTCTGGAAGCGATCCTCGGGTTTCTTGGCCATCAGCTTGCGGACGATGGCGGCCACCGCGGGGTGCACCTCCGGACGCAACAACTCGAAGGGCTCCGGCTCTTGGGTCTGATGACGCAGCAGCTTCTTCAGCGCCTCACCGCCAGGAAACGGCACTCGCCCAGTCAACAGGTAATAAAAGGTGCAGCCCAGGCTGTACAAGTCCGCCCGAATATCGACATGGTGCGAATCCATGGCCTGTTCCGGCGCCATGTAATCCAGGGTGCCCATCACCGCCCCTTCCTGGGTCAGGGTACTGGTCGATTCGTCGTCGCCGGCCGGATAATCCAAGCGGGCCAAGCCCATATCGAGGATCTTGACGACAGCGGTCAACGGCCAGGGGTCAGAGGTCCGATTGCTGCTCTTGACCCCTGACTGCTGATTGCTGACCCCTGCCAAGAGCAGGTTGTGCGGCTTGATGTCGCGGTGGACCAGGCCGCGTTCGGAGGCGTGCTGCAGCCCCAGCGCCGCCTGGCGAATATACGCGCAGGCTACCTTGATCGGCAGCGGACCGTTCTGCTTGACAAGGCGGGCCAGGTCGGTGCCGCCCTCGACGTAATCCATTACCAGCAGGTGCGTCCCGCCGACCTCGTCCGCGTCGAGGGCGCGGACGATATGGGGATGCTCCATCTGGGCGGCGGCGCGAATCTCGCGCTGGAAACGCTTGACCGCTTCCGGATTTTTCAAGCGCTCCGGGCGGATAAGCTTGACGGCGACGACCCGGCCCAGGGTGCGATGCCGGGCCTTGAAGACCTGCCCCATGCCGCCTTCGCCCAAGCGTTCCAGAAGAACATACGACCCCAAGACCAGGTCCTGGCCGTGGCCCAGGTACAGCTGGTCGACCTGATACGGCGTGAGCCAGCCGCGCTCCATCAGCTCGCGGGCCAGGGCCTTGGCATCGGGGAAGGGCGGGGGCAAGGCGCAGGCCAATTCTTCCAGCTGGCCCGGTTCCAGCAGTCGGTATCGACCCAGCAATTCTGCAAATTCAGCGCTGGACATGACGGCGGCCCCAACGAGAGGTTCTGCTTCCCTTGCCCGTCGGCTTCATTGTAATTCTTTCTCCGGAAGTTACCACTAGCTAGTACTACAGCGCTGAGTAGGTAGGTCAGGCTTTCCAGCCTGACCCGAA
>CAZFGM010000343.1:0-7922 GCA_964518515.1 uncultured Alcaligenaceae bacterium
TACCCGCTTCCTTAGGGGTTCACCAAGTCCATCAGGTCCAAATTTTGAAGGGTAGTCCAAGGCACCCGGCCCGCCCCTCCCCAATCCCGGGCCTGGTAATATGCCTGGATCATTGCCTGGAGGCGTTCCGGTGGCAACCTGGCTTCCCCCGTGGCGCCGGCCGGCAGGGCCTGGGAGAGAAACCGTGCAGGCAAGGTATCCTCCGCCGCGGTCCAGCCTTCGCGCAGGTTGTACAGCTTCTTGGCGGTGACGATGCGCCGGGCCGTTTGATGCAGTTCCTCGGCCGTCACGTCCCAGCCGGTAACGCGCGCCAAAAGATCGGCGCTTTCGGCGAACAGGTCGGTGAAAACGCCGCGGAGGAATTTGCACAGGATGAGCGAATCCATCAAGGCCGCACGATCTTCGGTTTCCACCGCCAGAGAGGCGGCTTCCGGCGTGGGGTGCAGGCGGTCTACACGCGCGGAAAAATCGACCTCGTAAGCCCCGGAGCGATTGTGATCGGCGCCGCGGCTGCCGACGGCGAAGCCCAGGGCCATGGTTTGCAAGGCGCGTGGCTCGTAGCCGGGGATTTCCAGGCCCTTCACATGCGGCGCGAAGTCGGGGGCCGCCCCGCCGATGGCTGCCGCCGCGCGGCGCGTCCCTTCGGCCAGCAGGTTGCCCAGCCCCTCGCGCCGGCCGATCTGCTCCAAAAGGGACAGCATCCGACCGCCGTTGCCGAAACGCAGGTCCGGATCGGACAGCAGCCCCTTTTCGGCGCATTCCATGGCAAAGGCGATGGTGGCCCCGGCGGAAATCGTGTCGATTCCCAGCCGATCGCAAAGATGGGCAGCCTGCAAAACCGTGTCCTTGTCGCCGATACCGCACAACGGCCCGAGGGCGAAGAGGCTTTCGTATTCCAGCCGGACTTCATTATTTGGCGAACGGGGTGCGAGAGAGTGGAGGGTGGAGAGTGGAGTGTGGAGAGTCAAGCGCCGGGAGTCCGCGCTCCACTCTCCACTCTTCGCGCTATTCGTTTGCGGAGGGACTTCGTAAATGTGTTCACAGCCGATGGTGCAGGCGGCGCAGGAATTGCGGGCCACGCGGCGGGCGGCGTTCAGCTCCTCGCCGGACAGGGCGGCGGCCTCCTCGAAGGTACCCTGCTGAAAATTCCGCGTCGGCAAGGCGGCGAAGCGGTTGAAGGTAAGAAGATTGGCGACGGTTCCCAGCTCGCGATACTTGGCGGTGGCCGGCCCGAACGAGCGTCGCGACAGGTCCTTGGCCGCCTCGACGACGCCGGCGGGGTCGGCCACTTCCACGCGCTGCCCGCCGGCGACGGCAATGGCCTTCACCTTTTTCGCACCCAGGACCGCCCCGAGCCCGCCCCGGCCGGCATGGCGGTTGTCATGGCTGATGGTCGCGTAACGGACCAGATTCTCTCCCGCGGGACCGATGATGGCGGTTCGAAATTCCGGACCCAAGCGGGCGGTCAGGAGGTCGCCCGCTTCCCGCGCCGGCAGGCCCCAGAGGTCGCCGGCCGATTCCAGCCGGAAGCGACCCTCCTCGATGACGACCACCGAAGGGCGGGAACATGCCCCTACCAGAACGAGGGCGTCGCAACCGGCTCTTTTGGCCGCCAGGGCGAAATGCGACGACGACAAAGCGTCGTTGAGCCGATCCGTCAAGGGCGACTTGGCGACCACCGCGAACTTGGCCGACGTCGTCAGCGGCGTGCCGACCAGGGGACTGAGGCAAAAAATCAACGGCGCTTCGGGGGCCAGCGGATCGACGCGCGGCGGCGCTTCCTTGTGCATCAAGTACGTGGCCAGCCCGACGCCGCCGATGAAGCGGCGCAACACGTCCTGGGGCAGCGGTCGCGCCTCGGCGAGACCGCGCGTCAGATCGATTCGGAGATAGCGGCCGTGATAACCGAACATAGTTCCCTATTTTTCCATTCCTAACGGTAGGTAGTAGTTATTACCCACGCCATGTAACCCACCAAAGCCCCAAGCATGAGCCCCCAAACGGCCCCGAGGGTTAGCCATCCCCGGCGAAATCCCTGAGAAAAAGCATCTACGCACAAACCGATTACAAAACCCGCGCCCAACCCAATCGTGGCGATAGGAGCAAATACCAACGGGACGGCCGAGAAATCAAATCCTTCGGCAAATCCGTCCTTGAGGAGAGCACCCAATACCCCCAAGACAACAAAAAAAGCAGCGATCCAAAAGCCGCTTCCGGCATACTCCAAGACGGTTCGCCAGTCCCTCGATAACCAATAGGCCGCGTGCCCAATAATAGATACCAAGGAACCAACAAGGACGCCGATCAAACATCCCTGCCCGCTTTCTAGGTTCAATTCCTTGGCAAGGAAGATCCCGAAGACGAGACCTACCACAGGTCCCACCAACACAGTAACCACCGGAGAAAGTTGGCGGTTCATGGCCTATATCGTCCATCGGCTGTAGAAGCCAATGCTTTACACCAGCCAATGCCCCTCAACCCCATCCGTGCGCAACACCTCGACGAACCGTTGCCGGCCTCTCACCACTCGACGAAACGCCAAGGGAACCACCTGGCTCAAAAGCCATTTTTCTCCCTGGAAAGGGGAGGGGCTTACCAGAACCAACTCTTGGCCATTGTGTCGGTACAGGCGAAGTTGCCGGGAATCCCGGTGAATGATCAAGAGCTCCTGGACTTTCAGCCGGCTATAAAAACCAATCTTCTCCTCCGTCTCATCGCCCGGGCTTTGGATTTCCATCAAGAAATCTGGGCCGCCGCAAAAATGCGTCCGGCAGTCAATCGCCAAACCGTTATTCAACACAACGACCATATCAGGGCAGCGATAATTCTCTTCCCAGTTTTCCAACCGGTCGCTGACGTTGGCGCCGGGAAAAACGCGGCCAATCTTCGGTACTCGCACAACTTCATGAAGGATGCAGCAATAAAGACTCACCATTCCCTGATGGGGCAAGTTCGGTAAAGGCGGCACAACATACACTCCTTCCCAGACTTCGTCATAGCGGTCAATGCCCTGGTCCTGGCGCAGGCGGATCCAGTCTTCCAGGAGTTCCTTGTCAAAAACAAAGACCCTCCTGGTGGCCCGCAGAATCCGGCGATTCATTGGAGCGGCGCTGGCCGTCTTGGCCGAGGCCGCTCCATTTACTCTGTGAGTTTTTTTGGCAACCTTCATCCTTCTATCCTCCCACATCCGCCGAAAGGATCAAGACCCGGCTCCCCGGCTCTATCATCTCGCCCAGTTCGGAAACAAAACGACCTCCTTCAATAGAGATGCGGAGATGAGGCGCGATCCCTTCTTTGTACCGGAGTTGCAATTCCGGGCAGGCGCGTTCTACCGCGGTCAGCACTTCGCCCAGCGTGCCGGCCGGCACCGCCAACTCGGCCCGGCCGGCCCGCTGCCGCGGGATGCCGTAAAACTCGACGACGACTTGTCCCGGTTCCACGTCTTGCCTCAGTTCTTGAAAAAAAACTCCTCCGCCGTTCGCCGCAGGAGCCACTCTTGGTCCTCTTTGGTCAGAAACTTCAAGCGGGATCGCACCAGGTCGATGCTGCCCTGGTAGGTGTGTTTGCCCTGGACCTGGAAAGGGCAATCGCTTTCCCACATGCAGCGTCGCGGGCCAAACGCCCGCACCACGCGCTCGATGAGCGGGGCCAGGTCCAGGTACGGCGCCTCCTTCTTGCCCAGGGCGTAAAAGGCGCCGACCTTGACCATCACCCGTTTGTGCCGAGCCATGGCGCACAGGGCCTTGACGTCCTTGTCCGCAATCGTCCCGTTGGCACCGATCCGGCACAGGTGGTCGATGATCACCGGCGTATCGGGAAACTTGCGGCACATGCGGTCCAGCTCCGGCAGGCCGTCCGGGTCGATGAGGCAGCTCATGGCCAGATTGTGCTTGGCCCCGGCGGCGAACATGCGGGTATAGCCGGCCGGCTCAAGCCAGCGCGCCACCGGCTGCTTGCTCAACCGCGGATGGATGCGGAAGGCCCGCACCCGCCTTTTGGCCAGCGCCGCCATTTCCCGCTCCGGTTCCTTGGCCAACGGGTCGATCACCGCGGTGCCGGCGAACACCTCCTTGTGCAGGGCGATCATGTCGAGCATGTAGCGGTTGTCGAAACCGTAGAAGCTCATCTGGATGAGGTTGATGCGATCGACGTTGGCGGGCTTGGAGTGCTTGAAAAGCTCCTGCGGCGTGAACGACCGCGGCGTCATATCTTCGCGCTTGTAACCGGCGGCCAGGGGATAGTGCGCCAGGTCGGGAGTCCAGACGTGGACGTGGGCGTCGATGTAGGGCATGGGCCACCTCGGAGCGAGTTTTGATGGATCGACTTTATCGCCTTATGTTATTTTCAATTGGTAATTGGCAATTGGCAATTGGCAATTTTGATGGAGAAGAATTGCCGAACCATTTACTCCCATTCCCCTCACCCCTCTCCCAAAGGGAGAGGGGAGCTGGATAGTACGAATTGCCAATTGCCAATTACCAATTGCCAATTGCCAATTGAAGAGGTCCTAATACCCCGGCCAACCCAGGGCCTCCAGGAGCCGGTAGAGCCAGGGATGCCGCCACGGGTTCCAGGCGGGATAGCTGGCGGAAAATATGGATACGGCAAGTAGCACATAGGCCAGGCCGCGGCCCCAGCGTATTTCCCCCAGCCGGTCCGCGATAGGAATTAAACACAAAAGCCAAAACGGCGATAACCACATGAGCCAGCGCAGGCCGCACGTCCAACCGCCGTAGTTGTCACTTTTGAAAAGGTAGAATCCCACGACTACCACGGTCAGAAACAACGTTAAGCCGCAAAGGAGATTCTGGATTGGCGATGGCGGATTGCGGGCGGATTGTGATTGTGCCTGTTCCAATGTTTTCGGCCTCAACCAGCGGAGAAAATCAACCAGCGAAAATCGCAACATTCCCCAGACCGCCAGCACCCAGACGGGGGTGAGCGAAAACAAGCCGTGATGGCCCAGCAGGAGATGGAAGGCATATTCGGCGCGCGTTTCGCGCAGCCGTGCCCAATCGATGCCGGTGCGGGTTTCTCCCTCAACGGGTTTGCGCCAGTGGCTGCCTTCATATTCGTACCAGGGCCCGCCGAACTCGCTGTAGGCGGGGCGGAGCTGGCCCACCGCCAGGTAATTGGTCAGGACAAACGCCGCCAACGGGATCACCGCGGCCGGTACGAAGAACAGCACGGTGCGTTTCGGCACCAGCCACACGAGGATGCCGAACAGGGCCACGGCGAAAGCCGCCGCCGGCAGTTCACTGCACGCCGTGAACGCCGCGAAAAATCCGGCCAGGGAAAATAAATACCACGCGGGGTCCCCGTTTAGCCGCTCGCCTCGGGCGAGCGCGGACGGCGTCCTCTCCATGATCTTGATCGCCGGATACAAGGCGAACACCACACTGAACGTGGCGATAGTGTGATTGTTCAGTGTGATGGCGAACGGCGTCACCAGCGTGGCAAAACACGCCCCGGCCAGAACGAAATAGCGGCCCCAGTCGGTCCGGCCGAAGCGTTCCACCAAGCGGCACATCAAGATCAGGTACACAAGAAACGGCACGCCATTCACCAAGAAGACAATCGTTCGCACAACCGCGAACGGCTGCTCGGCCAGCGTCCAGCCAGTGACAAGCTGCAAGAGCCAGTACAGTCCCGCGAGAAGGGTTGCCAACAGCGGCGGCTTGCTCGAATAAAACTCCAGCTTGCTCGGATGCAACACCTTGTCCACCGATCCCCAGCCGGGTTCGGTGATGATGCCGCTATCGCTTTTCTTGGTTCGCACATAATAACCGGCCTGGGTAAGAATGGCGGCCTCGATGCCATTCCGGCCCGCCAGCGGACTGACGACCGCCACGACCACGCTCTGGCGATCGCGCCGGCCGACCACGTAGGTTCCCTCGTCCACCAAGGCCCGCACCGTGGCCCACCGCGAAATATCGTTCGAGCCGAACATCGGCATCGGCCGGGGCCGTTCCTCGGGCCATTTCTTGGGGTTGGGGATCGACGGCTCGAACACGCGTTCGGCGACGAAAATCCGGCCGGCCACCGCCGCCACCGCGACCGTGATCAGCAGCGTGTACACCAGCGAACGCGATGAAGGAAAAGTGGCATTCATGACGCTGGCGGCGTGGGCCCGGAGCCGGCCGCCTGCGCCGGGTCCGCGGGATTAAAATGTACGGGATGCTCGACCTGGGTATCCTCCCCATCCATCCCCAGCGGGATGGCCCCCTGCACTACGGGGTGCGGCCGGCGGTCGGTTTGCTCGGCGATGCTGTAACTGTCCTCATCGCGCCCCTGGTAAGCCGTGATCAATTCGGCCAAAAAGCCGATCGACATCATCTGGGCGCCCAGCAGCAAGGCGGCCACCGCGTACAAAAGCAACGGCCGTTCGTGCAGCGGCAGAAAGGCGTCCGGGTCGAACAACCGCCAGATCCAGGTCACGGTGAGATAGATCATGCCGGCGATCCCGGCCAGGAAGCTCATCATGCCGATGCTGCCGAGCAGATGCTGCGGCCGCTGCCCGAAGCCGGTGAGAAACTTAACCGTCAACAGGTCGAGAAAGCCTTTCAGGAAACGGCGGACGCCGTACTTGGAATGGCCGAAACGCCGCGGGCGATGCTGGATTTCGATTTCGCCGACGTGGAAGCCACGGGCCGCGGCCAGCACCGGAATGAAGCGGTGCAATTCACCGTACAGCCGGACCTCGCGAAAGACCTCGGCGCGGTAGCACTTCATGCCGCAGTTGTGGTCGTGCAGCTTGACGCCGGTAAGCCGGCTGACCAGGCGGTTGAACAGCCGGCTGGGCCAGACCTTGTGCCACGGGTCATGGCGCACCCGTTTCCAGCCGCTGACGACGTCGAAACCCTCGGCCAGCTTGGTCACGAATTTGGGGATCTCGACCGGATCGTCCTGCAAGTCGGCGTCGAGGGTGAGGATGACGTCGCCGCGGGCGGCGCGAAAGCCGGCCGACAGGGCCGCCGCCTTGCCGAAATTGCGGCGGAAGCGGATACCATGCACCCACGGATGCCGCCGCGCCAGGTCGGCAATCACCGCCCACGACCCGTCCTGGCTGCCGTCGTCCACGAACACCACCTCGACTTCCAGCCGCGCCTTCTGCGCGATGGCGACGATTTCCCCGTGCAACAGCGGCAAGCTCTCGCGCTCGTTGTATACCGGAATGACGATGGAAATCATGGTGCGGTCCGTGGCCGGGAGTCTGTGGTCTTTGTAAGGGTTGGGGCGAACATTGGCGAGTGGGAATTTGACGTCTCCCAGGGCCGGACTTGGAGAAAACGGAGTGCCGGGGGAAGGGGATAAAAAGTCGTGGAGGCCGGGCGTTCGGCGGGAGAATTGCCGGTGCCGCGGCCGATGGGAGATGAGGAGAAAATATTTTTAACGGCACTGGGCGTTATACTCCAAACGGTTGAAATTGGAGGACCAGGTGGACCACGGCAAGCAAGAGGTTGCTCAGATCAGAGCTACCAGGGACCGTCGATTATCGTGTGGTTGCCACCAAAGGCAAGGGGAGCGACTGGAACGCCCCGAACTAGACAAAATCGAGGCGATGTTGCGCACGGGAGAGCTGGACCTGCTGGACATCGGCCGGCTGGTTCGGGGTGCCGAGGCGGTTAAGGTTGTGCGGCATCGCCGTTGATCACCAAACGCGCGTAATCGATGCGCTCGACCCTGACATCGCGGGTGTGGCCGGCAGCTGTGCGGCCTGTGTGGCTAACGAGAGATTATTTACGGTGGGAAACGAAGGGGTGCCTTTCTCCGGTTCCGAAAGTCCGATTTTCTTTCACAAACCGGTTACCTAAAATTCTCAAAGGCTTGCGAGGTCTTGATTTTTCAAAGCGGAGAGGGAGGGATTCGAACCCTCGGTAGACTTGCGTCCACACCGGTTTTCGAGACCGGCCCGATCGGCC
>CAZFGM010000344.1:0-7915 GCA_964518515.1 uncultured Alcaligenaceae bacterium
CCAACTTCTTGTTTCGCAACGACGGCGGCGGGAAGTTCACCGACGTCTCGGCCGCGAGTGGCGCGTGCCCGGCCGATTTCCCGGCCCGAAGCGTGGCGGTGCTGGACTTTGACGGCGACGGCCTCTTGGATCTTCTCGTGGGCGAGTGCTTTTTCCAGGGAGGCCAGAGCCGGTCGCGTCTGTTTCGCAATCGGGGCGGCCTGAAGTTCGAGGATGTTACGCGGGCGGCCGGGTTGCCGGAAAAGGTGACCGGCTTCGGCGTGGCCGCCGGCGACGTCAACGGCGACGGCTGGCCGGATATCTTCCTCGCCGGTCGTTACGGCGGCAATCGCTTGTTCCTTAATGACGGCCGCGGCCGCTTCCGCGAGCTTCCCGCCTCGCACGGTAACTTCGAATGGAAGTACCAGGATACACGCGATGACACGGCTTGCGGGGTTTGCTTCGGGGATGTGAACCGCGATGGCCTGCTGGACATCGTGGTCGGTAGTCACCCCGATCGGCCCTGGCACACTGGGGGCGTGCCGGTGCGGCTATATCTCAACCGGGGCGTGGGAGCGGATAAATTGCCGCGCTTCGAGGACGTTACCGACAAGGTCGGGCTGATACCCTTGCCGATGAAGGCCCCGCACGTGGAACTGCAGGATTTCGACAACGACGGCTGGCCCGATCTGTATGCCAGCATCGTGTACTTCGCCGACGGCAAACCGCATCCAGTCATTTTCAAGAACCTGGGGCTGAGGGATGGACTGCCGCGCTTTCACGCCGACGCATTGGCCGTCAACGATTTCCCCACCGCCGCGGACCGCAAAATGGCCGGCGTGACGGAGTTTTTCGACAAGATGCAGCGCGAGCAGAAGGTGGTTTACATGGCCAACGGGCCCACGGCGGACTTCGACCGGGACGGCCGGCTCGACATTTTCCTGGCCAACTGGTGGGTCAAGTCGCGTTCCCTGCTCCTGCGCAATGAAACGCCGTCGGGCAACTGGCTTCAGGTCGTCGTGCGGGGCGGCAAGGGCGTCAATCGCATGGGCATCGGCTCCTTGGTCCGCATCTTCGAAGCCGGAAAGCTCGGCCAACGCGCTGCTTTACTGGGCACGCGCGAAATCAGCGTCGGCTACGGCTACGGCTCCGGCCAGGAGGCGGTCGCTCACTTCGGTCTGGCAGCGCGGAAGCAGTGTGACATTGAAGTCGTCTTGCCGCACGGCAAGGGGCGCGTGGAACGCAAGGGAGTGCAGGCGAATCAACGGGTTTCGATCGGTGAGTGACCGAAGATCGTGGTATAGGCGCCCTCGACGCGGTCCGTGGACGCGGTGTATCATAACCCATGGAGGATTGTATGAATCCCGGTCCGGCAAAGACCCTGCGCCTGGTTTGTCCCCACGATTGCCCCGACACGTGCGGCCTGGTCGTCACGGTCGAGAATGGCCGGGCGAGCAAATTGCGCGGCGACCCGGACCATCCGTTCACGCAGGGCTTTCTGTGCCAGAAGGTCGCGCGCTATCTCGATCGCGTCTATCACCCGGAGCGGCGGGTGCGGCCATTTCAGGAAGATAATGCGCTGAAGAGGAGACTTCGGAGACTTCAGGGTGGTAGTAGATCCACCCCCTTCAAGTAAACAAGGGGCTGATCTTCGCAAACGGCGAAATTGACAACCAACGGCCGGATGATTGCCTGGCGAATTTGCATGCGCAACGCGGCCAGACGGTATAGAGGCTCACCAAAACTCGTGGGATCATTGCCCATCCTTTGCCAGATTTGGCGAATGGCCGCTAGAACTTTTCTTCCCCGACCTTGGCGTGCAGCCTTTCTCTGGAGGCGCTGCAGGCTTTGGGCGACAACCATGGAACAACGAACCTTCCAGGAACCGCCGGAATCGGCAGGGGCCATGATCATTACCTTTTACTTTCTTCCTGCCGCTGGATTTTTTCCATGTCGGCGATCACCTGCTCCAAAGGGATTCCCTCCTCCAAATCCGTGTATTTTTGCAGATCGGCCGCGCCAAATTTTTTCCGATATTTCGCATAAAGAGCGCGCAGGCCGTTTTTTTCTCTGGTCTTGGACCTCGTGGATTTATTTTTCGATGTGGTCATGGTGTTGTCCCTTGGCAAATCCGGATTCGATTTCACCTCTATAATAAAAGAAGGAAACGCATTCTCCAGCACCAGTTTCCGTTGCCAGCGGTTCTGGTGTGGCTATTTATCTCGACGCGGGCCAAAGCCCTAGTGTATCATTATCCATGGAGGATCGCCACATGACTCACAGACCGGCGAAGACCCTTCGGCTGGTTTGTCCCCACGATTGCCCCGACACGTGCGGCCTGGTCGTCACGGTCGAGAATGGCCGGGCGAGCAAATTGCGCGGCGACCCGGACCATCCGTTCACGCAGGGCTTTCTGTGCCAGAAGGTCGCGCGCTATCTCGATCGCGTCTATCATCCGGAGCGGTTGAAATGGCCGATGGAGCGCGTCGGGCCGAAGGGGGCGGGCCGGTTTCGCCGCATCTCCTGGGATGAGGCGATCCAGCGCATCACCCGTAAGTTTCGGGAAATCGCCGCCTCGCCGCACGGTCCGCAAGCCATTCTGCCGTACAGTTACGCCGGCACCATGGGCAAGCTGCAAGGCTCGAGTCTGGACCGGCGTTTCTTTCACCGCCTGGGGGCGTCGCTGCTGGATCGCACGATCTGCGCCACCGCCGGGGCCGCCGGCTGCGACGTCACCCTCGGCACCCGCGCCGCCTTCGATCCCGAGGCCATCGTTCACGCCCGCTACATCATCAACTGGGGCTCGAACACCAGCGTCACCAACATGCACCTTTGGGCCCTGATGCACCAGGCCCGCAAGGCCGGCGCCCGCATCGTCACCATCGATCCCTACAAGAGCCGGACCGCGGCCCGCAGCGATTGGTGGCTGCCGATCCGGCCGGGAACCGACGCCGCCCTGGCCCTCGGCCTGATGCACATCCTCTGGCGCGACGGCTTGCAGGATGACGATTATCTTGATCGCTATTGCATGGGCGGCGACCAACTCCGCCAGCGCGCTTTGAACGATTATCCGCCCGACAAGGTGGCCCGGATCACCGGCCTGGCCGTGGACGACATCGAACGGCTGGCCCGAGAATTCGCCGCCATTCGCCCGGGGTGCATTCGCCTCAACTACGGCCTGCAGCGGCATTACGGCGGCGGCATGGCGGTCCGCACCATCACCTGCCTGCCGGCGATCATCGGCGCCTGGCGCCATCCCGGCGGCGGCGCCCTGTTAAGTACCAGCAAGCTCTATCCCTTCAACACCAGCGCCCTGGAACGGCCCGACTTGATTCCGCCCGGCACCCGCACCATCAATATGGTGCAACTCGCCGAGGCCCTGCACGGCGAATTGCCCGGACCGCCCGTGTTGGCCATGTACGTCTACAACGCCAATCCCGCCGCCGTCTGTCCCGACCAGGGCCGGGTGCTGCACGGCCTGCGCCGCGACGACCTGTTCACCGTCGTGCACGAGCAGTTCCAGACCGATACCGCCGACTACGCCGACATCCTCCTGCCGGCGACCACGCAACTGGAACATTTCGACATTCACGGCTCCTACGGCCACCTGTACGTGCAGACCAACGAGCCCGCCCTCGCCCCCCTCGAGGAAGCCAAAAGCAACAATGACGTCTTTCGCCTGCTCGCCCAGGGCATGGGCTTCGAGCCGGAATTGTTTCAGGTGAGCGATGAGGAGTTGGCCGCTGAGGCATTGACGTTCCTTCCCCATGGCGAGCCGAGGTCCGTAAGGACCCGGGTCCTTACGGACCTCGGCTCGCCAAAAGCGTTTCCGCCGCCCGAAGGATTCCAGGGCATCACGCTGGAGCGGTTGAAGCGCGAAGGCCCAATCCGCTTGAACTTGCCGAAGGATTACGCCCCCTTCGCCCAGGGAGGCTTCGCCACCCCGTCGGGCAAATGCGAATTGTACAGCTCCCGGCTGGCGGCACAGGGATTCGATCCGTTGCCGACGTACATTCCGCCGGCGGAAGATCCGCAAACGCGGCCCGACCTGGCGGCCCGTTATCCATTGCAAATGGTCTGCCCGCCGGTGCCGGCGTTTTTGAATTCCACGTTCGTCAACATCGCCTCGCTGCGCCGCGCCGCCGGCGAGCCCACCGTGGAAATCCACCCCGACGACGCTGCCCGCCGAAAACTGCAGGGCGGCCAGTGGGTCCGCGTCTTCAACGACCGCGGCGAATTTCAGGCCAAGGCCATCGTCGCCGAGACGGTCAAGCCCGGCGTGGTCGTCACGCAGGGCATCTGGTGGAATAAGTACACGCGCGACGGCGTCAATTGCAATGTCACTACCAGCACGCGCCTGACCGACCTGGGAGCGGGGGCCACGTTCTTCGATAACCTCGTCGAGGTGGCGGCGTTGAAATGAATACCACGAGCGGAAAGGATTGATACATTAATTAGCCGGCGAGCTTGCTCGCCGTGGACTGGATGCTACCCGCGGCGAGCAAGCTCGCCGGCTAAATGAAACGCCTCAATCCCACCCCGTGGGGTAACAAACACCAGTACCCGCCCCGGGAAGGAATCCAGTCATGGCTCAGAAAGTGGTCATCGTCGCGGATCCCGGCATCGACGGGGCGTTTGCCGTGGCCCTGGCCCTGCGCGATCCGCACCTCGAAGTGCTCGGTCTGGCCGCCACCGCCGGCAATGTCGCCGCCGACCAGGCGACCAAAAACATCCACATCATCGTCGAGCAGCTCGATCCGCCGCGCTGGCCCCGCCTCGGCGCCGCCTTGCCCGTCGAGTATGAGGTGGACGGCACGCGCCTGCACGGGCCCGAAGGGCTGGGAAACACCTCGTTTCCCTGCGCCCGCCTGCACCATCCCATGAACAGCGACAAGCTGCTGACCGATTTCGTCCGGCAATATCCCAAGGAGATCACGGTCGTTTGTCTGGGCCCGTTGACGACGCTGGCGCGGGCCCTGGATCGCGATCCGGAGTTTGCCGGCGCCGTGCATCAACTGGTGTGTCTAGGGGGTTCCTGGCACGAGCCGGGCAACGCCGGCCCGGTCAGCGAGTTTCACTTCTTTTGCGATCCACCGGCGGCGCGGCAGGTGCTCCACTCGGGCGCCCCGATCACCCTCATCCCGCTGGACATGATGCGCAAAGTCCTGTTTTCGCCGACCGACCTGTTGGAACTGCCGGCCCCGGAATCCAAGATCACCCGCTTTCTGCGGCAAATCGTGCCATTTGGCATCGCCGCCACCTCCAATCTCTACGGCATCGAGGGTTTCCATCTCAAGGACGTGCTGGGCATCATCGCCGTGACCGGGCCCGAGGCCCTGCGCACCCGCCCCATGACCGTGGACGTCGAAATCCGCGGCGACCTGACCCGCGGCATGCTGGTCGTCGATCAGCGTCCCTGGCGGCGTGAAGCCGCCAATGTCCACCTGGCCATCGAGGTCGATGGCAAAGCGGTGCACGAATATATCAATCGCGTGCTGCAGGCCGCGGACTGAAACGGCTTTCCAGTCGGCGGAAGAACTCGTCGGCGATCCGGCCGCACTCCAAGGATCTATGCAAGCGGCTCACTGAAACTTCTCCGGTTTTCCGCAAATCGGGCCAGCTTTTTCTGAAACTGGGGACGAGTCAGGACCTCGGGGTTGACCACCTGGGCGGGAATGTGCCCGCAGGCGGCCCGGAGCATGCCTTCGGCCATGGCCTGGCCGGTAGCCCGCCACACGTCCGTGGTCGAGGCGTTCCAGTGCGGCGTGACGAGGACATTGGGCAGCCGGAGCAAGGGATCGTCCGTCGGCAAGGGCTCGACGGCGAACACATCCAGACCGGCGCCGGCGATTTGGCCCGCGCGCAGAGCGGTCACCAAAGCGGCTTCGTCGATCAACTCGCCGCGGGCCACATTGATGAGATAGGCGCTGGGTTTCATGAGCCCCAGTTGGGCCGGGCCGAGCAAGCCGCGCGTCCGGTCGGTGAGGCGGCAATGGAGGCTGAGAAAATCCGCCGCGCCCAAGACTTCCTCGAGGGTGGTGAGCCGGATATTCACGGCCGCCGCCGCGGCCGGATCGGCATGAGGGGAGTAGGCCAGGAGTCGCATGTGAAACGGCGCCGCCAGCCGCGCGAGCTCGCGGCCGCTGTGGCCCAGGCCGATGATGCCTAACGTTCGGCCTTGCAGCTCGCTGCCCATGACCGCCGCTTGCAAGTCCCAGCGGCCGGTCCGGCAGACGCGCTCCTGCTCGGGCAGCCGCTTGGCCAAAGCCAGCATGAACAAGAGCGCGGACGAAGCCGTGGAGTGATTCAACGCCAGGGGGGCATTGAACAGGGCCACGTCGTTGTCGGTGCATGCCGGCACATCGATCTTGTCGTATCCCGCCCCGGATCGGCCGATGACGACGAGGTCCTCCGCGCCGCGGGCAAACGTATTTCGCTTGACCCACGGCCGCAGCACCACCAGGCCATCCACACCCGCAAGGTGCTCGGGCCGCACTTCCAGAGAATAAAAGCGCTGCCAGTAGCCGGCATCTCCAGGCCGTGGCGCCTGATCGGTGAGGAAATGATGGCGGATAAAGGGTTTACTCTTGAGCAGCGACAGGCCGATATCGCCGTAGGCGCTGGCGCCGCCCGCGTCGAGAAAATCGCCGGTGAAGGCCAGGCGAAAAATTCGCACGATCATTGTCCTTAAAACGAGCATCGTTTAGCCCAGGTCACGTGGTCGCCTTCGGCTCTCCGCTAAACGTCCTTTGTCTGGGTGAAACGAGTCAACCAATTTTTGTCCCACAAGCTCGGAAAGGAATTCGGCACATACGGATGAGCCCGGATGACGGCATCATCCAGCTCCAGTCCCAAACCCGGTTCCTCGGGCAGCATAAATTCGCCGTTGCGGATGGGGTTCCAGCCGCCCACCATGTCCTTGCGCCAGGGCACGTCGAAATCGGCGAAGGCTTCCTGGATCATGAAGTTGGGCGTCGAAAGGTCGAAATGAAGGGCGGCGGCCATGGCGACCGGGCCGATCGAGCAGTGCGGGGCGACGCGCAGGTCCTGGACGGCGGCCAGGGCGGCGATTTTCTTGCCGGCCAGGATGCCGCCGCAGTGGGCCAGATCCATCTGCACGACGTCGGCGGCCCGCAGCGAAATCAGCCGGTAAAAATCGGCTTGCGTGTACAGCCGTTCGCCCGCGGCGATGGGAGCCCCAACCGAGCGTTTGACCTCAGCGAGCAAGTCGAGACTTTCCGGGACCACCGGTTCCTCGCACCAGACGGGGTGGAAGCGTTCCAACTGGCGAATGATATCGATGGCGCAGCCGGCAGACAGCCGGCCGTGCACCTCGATCATCAAGCCTACCTTCGGCCCTACCGCTTCGCGGACAGCCGCCACGATGTCGAGCACGGCGTCCCTTTCCTCCGGCGTCAGCTCTTTCCAGGCGGTGCCGAAGGGATCAAATTTGAGGGCGGGGTATCCCTTGGCCACGGCCGCCCGGGCCCGGTCGGCGAAATCCCGAGGCGTCTTGGCGCCGCCGTACCAGCCGTTGGCATAAGCGGGCAAGCGCTCGTGACAGCGACCGCCCAAGAGGCGATAAACGGGTTGGCCGCACGCCTTGCCGATGAGGTCCCACAGGGCGATTTCCACGCCGCTGATGGCCGTCATGACCGTGGCGCCGCCCTGGTATTGGTCGCGGATCAGAGTGCCGATGATCGCCTCGATGTCGAAAGGATCCCGGCCCAGCACCCGGCCCTCGACCCATTCGTGGCACAGGGTCTGCACGGTTTTTTCTTGCCATTCCAGAGTCGCCTCGCCGACCCCGCTCAGGCCGGTATCGGTGTGCAGGCGGAGAAAAAGGTAATTGCGCAAGCCGGCGTTGGCGAGGAAGGTTTCGAAGCGGGTGATTTTCATGGTGAATCTCTTTTTGGGTACTTCGCGAATTCTGGTG
>CAZFGM010000345.1:0-3971 GCA_964518515.1 uncultured Alcaligenaceae bacterium
GGAAAAGTATCGGCTGGGCATGATCACGGATGATCATTTGGCGGTTGAAAGCCTCCATATGGTTGATCCTGAAAATCCCGGTCTAGTCTTGAGCACTTTACCAGACAATATTCTTCAGCGGATACTCCAGTTTGCGAAAGAGGGCCGGCTCGGCCGAATGGTAACGAATTATGGAGTTTTGCCGGGACAGGAACAAGTCCTGGCAGCGAGTCGTTGGCTTGAGAAGTCACTTCAGCAAAAGGCCCAAAAAACGGCGTAGGGGACCGGCGCAACGAGAAGTTCGATTCCGTCCGAGGCTGATTTATTTCATCCGTCAGCCCCGAGGTGATCGAAAAGTATTCAGTATTCATTCGTCATCCGCATTCGGCATTTTCTTTTTACTCTCCAAATTCAATTTACTCCCCATCCCCAGTTGCTGGAACAAAAACCCAAACACATCCGCCTTGTTGGCCAGCGACTCGCCGCTGCCGAGCTGGTGCCCGGAGTCGGAGTTGGTCCACAGCAGCACCGGTTGCTTTGATGAAGTCGCCGCTTGCAGCCGGGCGGCGAATTTCCAGGTGTTGGTCGGATCGACCCGGCCGTCGTTTTCCCCGGTCGTCAACAGGATGGCCGGATAGGCGGTGCCGTCCACGACCTTGTGATAGGGCGAGTAGGCGTACAGCGCCTTGAACTCCTTGGGGTTCTTGACGGTGCCGAACTCGGGGATGTCGAAGCCGCGGGTTTGCAACTCTTGGCGAAGCATGTCGTAGGCGCCGACGTGGCTGACGACGGCGCGGAACAGCTTGGGGTGCTGGGTCAGGGCGGCGCCCATGAGCGTGCCGCCGTTGGAAGCGCCTTCAATGGCCAGCTTGGCGGGGTTAGTGTACTTGCGGTCGATGAGGTGGCGGGCGCAGGCGGCGAAGTCGTCGAAGGCGTTTTGCCGCTGCGTGAGGATGCCGGCCTGGTGCCAGTGGTCGCCGAAATCGCCGTCGCCGCGCAGGTGGGCGATGGCCAAAACGCCGCCCTGCTCGAGCCAGAGCCGGCGGCCCGGTTCGAATTCGGGGTCCTGGATCAGGTTGTAGCCGCCGTAGCCGGTGAGCAAGGTCGGGTTTTGGCCGTCAAGCTTGGTGACCTTCTTACGCAGGATGGTGATCGGAACCTTGGTGCCGTCCTTGGAGACGGCGGTTTCGCGGACCACCTCGCAGTCGCTGAAGTCCACGCGGGGATAGGCGGTGAACAGCTTGGTCTTGCGGGCCAGCAGCTTGCCGGGGGTGTAGCGGAACCAGGCGGACGGCGTGAAAAAGGATTCCGTCAAAAACAGCAGTTCATCCTCGTCCAGGGGCACGATTTCCTTGACGTGAAAGCCGGGCTGGACCGGCACGGGGCGCAGTTTCTTTCCCTGGTACGTGAACAAGCGCAAATGGGTCGAGCCGTCCCTGCGTTCCACGACCAGGAGGCGCTTATCCAGGAGCAGAAACATCTGCAGGACGCCGGCTAACTGCGGCACGACGATTGTTGCTTCTTTCAGGTCCAGGCGGGTCCGGGAAATGCGCAGCAGCCGGCCGCGCGGGGCATTGTGATTGCACAAAAGGTACAGATCGTCCCCGGCGCCGAAGCGAACGGAGGTGATGCGGTCGGCGCTGGCGCCGATTTGCCGCGCCTTGCCCGTTGCCGTGTCGATCAGGTAATGCGCGTATTGATCGCTGGCCCAGCCGGTGCTGGCGCTGACCAAAAGATACTTGTCATCGTTGGACATGTCGAGCGTGGAGTCGGCGATGGGGGAAAGAGTTTTGCCGAAGATGTAGGAATCCTTGCGGGAATCCTGGCCCAGCTGGTGGAAGTAGATAAGCTGCTGGGTAAGTTCGTCTTTCTTGGGAGGCCGACCGGTGGGCGGGTTGCGGGTATAGTAAAAGCCCGAGCTATTCCCTTTCCAGACCAGGCTGCCGCCCAGCGGGCTCTTGACGTCGGGCACCTGGTCGGCGAGTTTTTTGCGCGTGGCGACGTCGAACACGCAAACCGTCCCGTCCTCTTTGCCTTCCGCGGATAGCGAAACGGCCACCTTCTTGCCGTCCGGGGACACGTGGAAGAAATCGACGATGGCCGTTTTCTTGCCCAGCACGGCCACGGCATCGACCAGGGTTTTCTCCGAATCGGGGTCGTCGGCCGTGCGGAGCGTGACCACGAGTTCCCCCGACTGGGCGAACAGCTTGCCGTCCTGGTAGGTAATTTTTTCATAAGGGGTGGTCGGGGAGTGATTCAGTTCTCGAAGCCGTTTCAGGATGGCGGGGCGTTGAGGAATCTTGTCGAGAGAAGCGCGGGTGTAGCGGTTCTGGTCCTGGACCCACTTTTTCACCACCGGCTCGGTGCGGTTCTCAAGCCAGCGATAGGGATCGACGACCTTGACGCCATGGTATTCATCGGTGACCGGTTTCTTGGGGGTGGCGGGCAGTGGGACGTCGGCCCCCAACCTTGCCACCCAGAGAAAAGCGACCACCCACCCGGAAAACCAACGGACCATGCATCCTCCTGGAAGTACCCCGCAGGCTCGAAGACGCGCCCGCGGGTTTGAATTGGTTCTTTACGAATCGAGGTTGAACTCGGCATCGACTGGAATGGCGCCACTTTCATCCTTGGGGGCGGGAGCTGCCTGCTTTTTTTTCTCTTTTTTCGGCTCCTCTTCCTGGACCTCTTCCACCTCCTGTTCGAGAATTTCCTCCTCCTCTTCGGTCCCGGCATCGGTTGCGGAGGGAATATCGCCGACCAGGCCGCCGGTGGTTGTGTCGGCCAGCAGGCTGAGCGTGGCCACGGGCAGCCAGGTTTCCACGCCGATCATGGCGCTGCGGTCGAGCTTGCCGGCGGCGAGCAGGTGGCGCACCTCGTCGAGGGAAAAGGGCCCCTGGACCTGGCCGCCGCACAGCACGCGGAAGGATGTGCCGGCCATCGGCCCGGCAACTGCGGCGGAATTCTTGGCGGAAGTTTTTAGGGTCTGCGGCAAGGGAGCCGCGCTACGCGGCTTGTGCTTGGACCGCGGCGCGGGGGGGTCCGCGGCAGCCTCCGCCTCAAACACCTCCTCGATCATTTCAGTCTCGACCACCTCCTCGACCGCTTCGGTATCGACGACTTCATCCGCGGCTGGGGCGTTTTTTTCCACCCAGGTTTGTTTCGGGGCGGCGGACTTTGGGGCCGCCGCGTCAAATAAACCTTTCACCGACCGCGCCGGCACCTTCTTCTGCATCCCTTCCTTCCAGATCGGGTGCGTGGCTTGCAACTGGCCGCTCGTGGCCAGTTGCTTGAGTTGGCCGGCGGTGAGAGGGCCGTGCTGCTGTCCGTCAATTTCACAAAACCATTCCGCGGCCATGATAATCTCCCGGCACCAACGCGCTGCGATCCGAAAAAGAACTGCCCCAGCCATTGTAATCCAGCCGATTTGCCTTCACACCCTAAAATGAAGAAGGTGACCGAATTCCACCCGTGGAGGAGACAGCCGTGGCCGCATCTGCCTGGATCGGAAGCACCCCGTGAGCGCGAAGGCAAGCAGGGAGCTTGTTGTCCCCGGCATGAACTTGACATTGCTATTCGGTGTTTGGTATGATTTTTTTTCATACCGAGGTAAAAATGCGAACTATCAAAGTTGCCGTTACCATTGACCAGAACCTCCTGAAGCGGTTGGACCGCCTGGTGGCCGCCCGGCTCTTTCCCAGCCGCAGCCGCGCCGTGCAGGAAGCCATTCGTGACAAGCTCCAGCGATTGGATCAAAACCGCCTGGCCCGCGAATGCGCCAAGCTCGACCCGGTCTACGAGCAAGCCTTGGCCGAGGAAGGGATAAACGACGAATGGCCCGCATATTGAGAGGGGATGTGGTCTGGGCCAACTTGGACCCGGTCCATGGGGCCGAGCAAGCCGGCCATCGGCCGGTCGTGGTTCTCAGTGCGGATGTCTTCAATTCCCGGTCGGGAACCGTCATCGGTCGGAGGAGCCGTGGAGTTGGCCGC
>CAZFGM010000345.1:4071-7885 GCA_964518515.1 uncultured Alcaligenaceae bacterium
CAAACCACCAGCGTCTCGTCCAATAGGCCTCGCTGATCCAAGTCATCTAGCAGCGCCGACATGCCCTGATCGAGAAGCGGCTCGCCTTGCAAACACTCGAAATTCTTGCTGTGCGTGTCCCAGCCGTCGCAGCGCGACATGAAATTGAAGTGGATGGCCACCAGCGATACGCCGGCCTCGACCAGGCGGCGGTCCAGCAGCAGGCTTTGGCCGAACCGGTGCCGGCCATAACGGTCGCGGAGCGAACCCGGCTCGCGATCCAGGGCGAACAGGTCGCGCGTCCCGGCCGCCTGCACCAGGCGGCTGGCGCTGCGGCGAAAGGCGGCGTGTTCCGCGGTGGCCCGCGACCGCGGCCCGCAGCCTTCCAGCACGGCCAGCAAGGCTTCGCGGGTTTGCAGGCGGTGCGGCGAAACATCGGCCGGCGGCTGCACCACCGCCAACGGCTGGCACGGATCGTCGTTGACGGCGAACGGATCGTAGCTGGGCCCAAGAAATATGGCCACGTAACCCGGCACCGCCGGATTGCGATGCCGAAAGCGGGCCACCACCGAGCCCAGGTGCGGATAATCGTTGCGCGACGGCGGCAGCACCGTGTTCTCGCCCAAAGGCACCGGCGACATTCGACCCGTCAGCGTGTAATAGATCATGAACGGATGATCGTGATTGGGATACGTCACCGAACGAACGATGGCCAGCTTATCGGCCTGGCCGGCCAAGCGCGGCAGATGCTCGCTGATGTGAATTCCCGGCACGCGGGTGGCGATGGGCCGGAACGGGCCGCGAATCTCGGCCGGGGCCAGCGGTTTGAGGTCCCACATGGCCTGGTGCGGCGGCCCGCCGAGGAGGTAAATCACAATGCGCGATTTGGCCCGGGCGAAACCGGTCCGCGCCGCCGGCTCGGCTGGCCGCGTCCCCTGGACCCAACCGGGAAACGCCAGCCCGCCAAACAAACCGCCCATACTGGCTTGAAGCCATTGGCGACGGTGCATCGGCCAGGACAAATAGGGTTCATGCGCGCCTCCTGACCTTGGTGATTGTCGCCGCTGTGCCGGCCCGCGTCAAGGAGGCAGGGCGAATCGCCCGAAGACGGGGAGAAAGGGAAAACCTTACCCGTCCGGGTCCATGGCCTGGGCCCATTTTCCATCTTCGAGGGGTTCCAACCAACTCTGGCGGATGGGCGGAGGGAGCACCAATGAACCAGCATGAGCTGTTACAGAAAGCCGAACGTTACTTTCCCGGCGCTTGTCTGGGCATGATGGCGCTGCCGGCGGACTTGCGCATGGTCATGGTGCGCGGCCAAGGAAGCAAAGTCTACGACGCCGCCGGCAAGGAGTACATCGACTACATGCTGGGCAGCGGGCCGCTGCTTTTGGGGCACGGCCGGCCGGAAGTGGTCGAAGCCGTGCGGCGGCAGGTGTCCCTCGGGTCAACCTACTTCGCCCTCAGCGAGCCGGCCATCCGCCTGGCGGAACAGCTGGTCGAGGCGGTGCCCTGCGGCGAAGCCATCCGCTATCAAACAACGGGCAGCGAAGCAACCTTTGCCGCCCTGCGCCTGGCGCGGGCGGCGACCGGCCGGGATAAGGTGCTCAAGTTCGAGGGGGGCTGGCATGGCGGCCACGACCTCGGCCAGCTTTCCGCGGCACCGGCCCAAGAGCATCCTTATCCCGAAGCGCTGCCGGACTGTGACGGCATCCCCGCCTCGGCGCGCCATGACGTGTTGGTGGCTCCGTTCAACGATCCCGACACTACTGAGAAAATCATCGAGGGGAATCATCAGGAACTGGCCGCCGTCATCGTCGAGCCCCTGCAACGGGCGCTGCGGCCCGAAACGGGCTTTCTGGAAAGGCTGCGGACGGCGACCCGCCGCCACGGCATCGTGCTGGTGTTCGACGAAATCGTGACCGGCTTCCGCCTGGCCTGGGGCGGCGCCCAGGAACGCTACGGCGCCATTCCCGATCTGGCCTGCTACGGCAAGGCCATGGCCGGCGGCTACCCCCTTTCCGCGGTGGTGGGCAAGAAGGAGTTGCTCGAACTCGCCGACCCCGGTCACAAGGCTCGCGGCAAGTATTGTTTCCTGAGCGGCACGCTGACCGGAAACCCAGTGGCCTGCGCCGCCGGCCTGGCCGCCCTGGGGGTTCTGCGGCAGAGAGGGGTGTATGAGCGACTCCACGCCCTGGGCCAGCGCCTGGCGGAAGGACTACGCCAAGCCGGCGTCCGCGCGGACGTTCCCTTGCAGGTGCTGGGCGATGGTCCGGTTTTGCAAGTCTATTTCACCGAGCGCCGGCCGCTCCGCAACCATCGCGACCTCATGAAGGCCGACAAAACCAGAGCGGTGCGCTTCGGCCACGAGTTGATCCGCCGCGGTGTCTACTGCACCCCCGGCGGCAAACTTTACCTGTCCTTAGCCCACAGCGACGAGGACATTGACCGCACCTTAGAGATTGCCGCCACGGCACTTCAGGAAATAAAGCGCTAAGCCGCCGCGGAAATCGCCAGCCGAGCTTCAAGACCGTGACCGAAAAACACCGTTTGGTGACGGTGGTTTTCCGCCGATTCGCGCCGTACCGATCAATTTCGCGAAGGCCTTTGATCGCTACGGCACGGCTTGTCTTTTCGCCCTATAGAAGATCATGTTCATGCACGGGCCCGGTCTCGGCCTGGCCAACCGATAACACCCTTTGTTGACGGACCAACTTTCCATGTTCCGCGCGGAACATTCGTCCACTTTTTTGTTTTTTTCCCGCAACTGACATTGACTCGGCCCTCTTGTTCGATCCTGCAACAGTTCCCGAACCGGTCCCCATGGGCGGCCAGGTATTTCGTGGCGCGACAGGTTGCCGTAGTTGTTGATGACGAACGGGCCACCGCGGAAAGGCTCAAGGAGGTGGATCAAGAAAGGCGGGGAGATCCGCCGCAAACGCTGATCGTCTGCCTGGACGACAAGATCGCCGCCCTATTCAGCAAGCACGTGGAGCTGACGCCGGAGCAAATCGTGGTGGCCCGCGACCTGGCCCTGGACGACACGGCGGCCGCGAACCTGGCGCTGCAGTGCAGGCTGAAGACGATATGAGGAAGCAGCCAACGAGGGGCCGGCATCCCTATAATGATGGTAAGATCGGGAATTGCCATGCCGAAGGAACTTGCCTACGAAGCGTTCATCGGCAAAGCTGCTTGCGGAGGATAAGATAACCTAAGACGAGGGAATCCGCAGACGAGGGAATCCGCGCGGGAGAAAGCAGGGAAACAATGAAGAGAACTCAGGAAACCGATGAAATCGTCGGGGCAGTTGTCCCTGGACCAGCTCAAGTTGACGATGAAGCAAGAACGCGCTTCAACTTGCTCGTCGCCCAATGGAAGGCATCGCGCGGTCATTCCTCATCGATTAACGCATGGGTGAGGCTTCCCGCCTATCGTGCGATCATTGCTCTCGGATCGCCGGTCATTCCGTTGCTTTTGGAAGAGCTGGAAAAATCACCGGATCACTGGTTTTGGGCGTTGAAGGAATTAACCGGAGAAAACCCGGTCACGGCCACCAGTCGCGGCAATATGGCCGAAATGGCGCAGTGCTGGATCAAATGGGGCAAGGAAAAAGGCTACCGGTGGTGAGCGATGATGCCCAAAGATGCGGATTTCCCGGACCTCGACAAAGGCTCCTGGGAGAAGGCCAGCGATGCCGATGCGAAATACAACTGCATTGCTTTCGCAGCCGGGAGAACGGACGTCTTCTGGTGGCCCGATAACTACCCCGATCCGGAAAGCGACTACGCTTCTTCCGGGACCCTGCCCGGAAGAAATGGCCCCTTTCGGGGCAGGT
>CAZFGM010000346.1:0-7864 GCA_964518515.1 uncultured Alcaligenaceae bacterium
CCCTGGATCAGCGACATCTTCCGCATCCTGCGCCGTAATCCCAAAATCCGCAATATCTATTTTGAGCTGGGCAGCACCTTCCAGCAGCTGTCGATGAGCAACCCGGTCCGTTGCCTGCACATGCTCGGCCAGATGATGCAGACCGCCGGCGCCGACCACATCCTGTGGGGAACCGATTCCATCTGGGGCGGCAGCCCGCAAAGCCAGATCGAAAGACTGCGCCGCCTGAAAATGACCAACGAGCTGCTGGACAAGTTCAAATACCCGCCGCTCACCGACGCGGTCAAGAACCAGATCTTCGGCCTGAACGCCGCCCGCATATTCAACATCGCCCTCAAGGCCCGCCGTAATGCCATCAAGGTGGACAGGCTGACCCGGATTCGCGAGGAATTCCGGCATAACCCATCCCCGAGCAACACGCAGTACGGCTGGGTGTGGCTGGACGACGGCCGGGAGCCGACGGTGCCGGTGGGGATCGGCTGATCCGAGATGCGCTTGCCAATGGCCGCGTCGATTTCCGCGCGCGGGTTTGATGTCCGGGTTATTGGCGATGCTCTTGAGCGTAACGTGCGGCACGCGCTTGTAGACAAAGCCCCGGCGCACATCATACGAGCGGCAGGGTTCTCCGGTTCCTCCCCGCCGTCTTGGATCGAGCGGGTTTCCTCTCCGCGGACCCCGCCGCGTCGCTCCCGTCCTCCCGGCGGGGATGAACCTCGCCGCTCGTTTCCGCTTCTTTCCACCCGAGCTGCGGATCGAGCGAGGGACCGCGCGGATAGAGATACCGGCATGAGCGGGGTTTGCGCGATGCAACTTGTGGAAATCCCAGGCGTTGTTAGTGAGGACGGCACCGCGGAGCAGCATGGCGTGCGCGAGAATGTCCGGATCGGGGATGCCCTGGTTGGCCCGGCCCGCCGCCAGCGCGGTGAGCACGTCGTGGCCTGTCGCAGTAAGAAGGTCGGCCAACGGCTGCTCCCTCTTTGTGGCACGGCTTGGACCGACGCCGACCGCGGCGCCGAGCGCAACAGGGTGCCTTCGCCGAAATGATCGCCGGCGCCAAGCTGGGCCACTGCGGCGGCGGCCTCGTCAAGATACACCCCGGCCATAATCCAGGGCGATATCCAGCGCCGCCGCCGAGTGCGTCAGGGCGCCCACGCTAATGCGATCGACCCCCGTTTCGGCGATGGCCCGCACGGTTTGCAGTGTCACTCCCCCGGACGCTTCCAAAAAAACGTAATCGGTCTCCTCCACCGCGGCGTCGCGGCGGTCCACGGCCTCGCGCATTTCGTCCAAGCTCATGTTGTCGAGCAAGATAATATCGGGCCGGCCGGCCAGGGCTTCGTCGAATTGATCGAGGGTATCCACCTCGATCTCAACAGGCAAGCCGGGACAGGCCTGCCTGGCCCGCCGGATCACCTCGGCAATTCGCACTCCGCCAGCGACACTCCCCAAGGCGGCCAGGTGGTTGTCCTTGAGGAGAATGGCGTCGAAAAGGCCCAGGCGGTGATTGTGCCCGCCGCCACAACGGACGGCATACTTGGCCAGCAGCCGCCAGCCCGGCAGGGTCTTGCGCGTATCGAGGATCCGGCACTCCAGCCCGGCGACGGCCTGGACGTAGTGCCGCGTCAGGGTGGCAATACCGCTGAGGTGCTGCAAGAAATTCAAGGCTGTGCGCTCGGCGGCCAGGATGCCGCGCATCGAGCCGCGGACCACGCCCAAGGGGTCGCCGGCTTGCAGGATCTCACCATCTTCCTTGAACGTCTCCACGTGCACGTGGGGATCGACGGCATGCAGGACCAGCTGGACCGCGTGCATGCCGGCCAGCACCCCCGCGGCCCGCGCCACCAGCACCGCCTGGCCATGAAGCTCGGGCGGAATCACCGCCTGGCTGGTCACGTCACCGCGGCCGGGCGTTTCGCCGCCGCTGCCGAAGTCTTCGTCCATGGCCAGGTCGATCAAGCGCTTGCACGCCGCGGTCTCGGAGGCGGAGAAGAGGAAGATGGGGGTAAGCATGGGAAGTTATCCATGAAGAACAGGAGACACGAAGGCTATTTCAGGGAAATAAGGCGAAGTGGCTACCCTCATATCTTTGCCCCTATCCTACTAGGGACCGGTATAATACGGCAAAGTGGGCGATGCCAGGAGAAGACCATGATTACCGTACAAAAAACTCCCCCTCGAAGAAAAAAAGTTCTGCCGCCGCTGGAGAACGGCGACCGTCTGGACCAAAAGACCTTTCATGAACGCTATGAGGCCATGCCGAAACATGTCCGGGCTGAATTGATTGAAGGGATTGTTTACATGTCTTCACCTATGAAACGGCCTCATGGCCGAATTACCACTCCTGTCATTCGTTGGCTCGCAGAATATGAGGAAGCCACGCCGGGAACCGAAGTGCTCGTCGGGGTTACTAACATTCTCGGTCCGGAAAGTGAACCAGAACCCGATGGTTGCTTGATCATTCTGCCGGAATGCGGCGGCCAAACTTGGGAGGACAAAAAGGGATACCTCAATGGCGCCCCGGAATTCATCGGCGAAATCGGCTATGCCACCGAATCCATCGATTTACATGGCAAAAAGTTGGATTATGAAAAAGCGGGCGTTCGAGAATATTTGGTAGTGGCGTTACGATTGAACAAGGTTTTCTGGTTTGTCCGGCGCCGCGGCAAATTCCGGGATTTGGCCCCAGGACCAGACGGCATTTTTCGCTCCGAGATTTTCCCCGGCCTATGGTTGGATGCTGCCGCTTTGTTGCGCCGGGACCGGGAACGCTTGCTCGCCGTTCTGCGCCAGGGCCTGGCTTCGACGGAACATGCGGCCTTCGGCGCCAAATTGGCCGCCAAGTGACTCTACTCAAAAAACTCCACCGCATTGCGAAACAGCCGTAGACCCTCTCCTTCCGCCGCCAACCCCAGCCGCGTCCAGCGCGGATGCTGCGTCGGCAGCACGTGCCGCTCCGGGTGTGGCATCAAGCCCAGCACCCGGCCGCTGGCGTCGCACAGCCCGGCCACGTCCCCCTGCGAGCCATTCGGATTCACCGGATACGGCCCCGGCCGGCCTTGCTCGTCCACGAAGCGGAGCACCACCTGACCCGCCTGCTCCAGGCCCTGGAGTATCCACGGTTGGCGGCAGATAAAGTTCCCTTCTCCATGCGCCACCGGCAGATGCAGCGATTCATACCCTTTCAAGAACGGGCATTTTCCCGGCCTGGCCTGCAAATAAATCCAGCGGTCCTCGAATTTACCCGCGACGTTGTGAGCCAGCGTCGCCAGCGGTCCTTCCTCATCGTGCGGGATGATCAACCCCGCCTTGAGCAGGGCCTGAAAGCCGTTGCAGATGCCAAGAATCAATTTTTCCTTGGCCCGGAATTGATGCACCACGTCGCCGAGAAAGACGCTGAGCTGGTTGGCCAGGATTTTACCGGCGGCCACATCGTCGCCGTAAGTGAACCCGCCGGGGACAACAAGGATCTGGTACTGGTGCAAGGCCTTGGGATTTTCCCGCAACCGGTTGATGTGCACGCGCTCGGGCCAGCCGCCGGCCAGCTCGAAGGCGAACTGGGTTTCGCCGTCGCAATTGGCCCCGGGGGCTCGCAGAATCAGTACCTTCGGCTTAGCCATGATTGTTTGATTGGAAATGACCGGCAGCAAAAAAAATCATTCTATGCCGGCTTATCCAACTTTTCAAACTCTACCAAGTTTCAATGGATTGCTTGCCTGCTCGGACACCAGCGAAAAGAAAATTGTTTGGACAACTATTGTTCGACAAATTATCATGAAAGGCATGGTGACCTTGCCAGCCCAGGGCCGGAAAAGCCGGCGCTTCGATTCCCTGGAGCAGGAAGTCTTTCTCAACCTGTGGCGCACGTACGACCGCCTCCGCGCCGTGGAAGAGGAGCTTTTCAACCGCTACCAGCTCCAGCCGCAGCAATACAACGCCCTGCGGCTCCTGCGTGCCGCCCATCCCGGCACGCTGCCCACGCTGGACCTGGCCGGCCGGCTGGTGTCGCGGGCACCGGACATCACCCGCCTGCTCGACAAGCTCGAGCGGCGCGGCCTGATCGCCCGCGACCGCCCGGCCGACAATCGCCGCACCGTGCGCATCGGCATCACCGCCGCCGGGATAGCCCTGCTGCAAGATCTCCAGGGGCCCCTGCGCGATTGTCATGTTCGCCAACTCGGACATCTGTCGCAAAAGGAATTGAAGGATCTTGTCGCCCTGCTCCGCGCCGCCCGCTTTCCCCATGAGGACACAGGTGGCAATTGGTAGTAATCCAGGCCGCAAGGAAGTTTACGTTTAGCGCACGCTTAATCCTTCCAAGCACCTCGTTACCAATGCAAAGAACAAGCGTGGGCTAAACGTAAACCCGCTTACACGGAGAGATTCATGGTTTCCAACACATCGGCGGATGTCATCGTCATCGGCGGCGGGCCGGCCGGCAGCACCGTCTCGACCCTGATCGCCCAGCACGGTTATCGCGTCACCTTGTTCGAACGAGAGCGCTTTCCGCGTTTCCATATCGGCGAGTCCCTCATCCCGGAAACCTATTGGGTGCTCAAGCGGCTCAAGATGCTGGACAAGATGAAGAACAGCCACTTTGTCAAAAAATACAGCGTGCAGTTCGTCAATGCCTCGGGCAAGCTATCCGCCCCGTTTTACTTCTGGGACAACAAGCCGCACAAATGCTCGCAAACCTGGCAGGTGGTGCGCAGCGAATTTGACCTGCTGATGCTCGGCAATGCCCAGGAACAGGGCGTCCAGGTCCACGAAGCGACGCGCGTGCTGGATGTTTTGTTCGAGAACGGCAAGGCGGCCGGCGTCCGCATTCAGAAGGAGGACGGCTCGCAACAGGACGTGCGAGCCCAGGTAGTGGTCGATGCCAGCGGCCAAAGCGGGCTTCTGCAAAACCGCTTCAAGCTGCGCGTCTGGGACCCGGTCCTGAACAAGGGAGCCGTCTGGACCTACTGGGAAGGGGCCTATCGGGACACCGGCCGGGATGAGGGCGCCACCCTGGTTCTCCAGACCGCCAACAAGCAGGGCTGGTTCTGGTACATTCCGCAGCACAACAACATGGTCAGCGTCGGCGTGGTGGCGCCGTTCGACTACCTATTCAAGGGCCGCGGCAGCCACGAGCAGACCTACCACGAGGAAGTGGACCGCTGCCCGGCGGTCAAGGAGCGCGTGTCCATCGGCCGGCGCGTCACCGGCTACTTCGCCACCAAGGATTATTCGTACCGTTCCACGAAGGTGGCGGGGGACGGCTGGGTGCTGGTCGGCGACGCCTTCGGGTTTCTGGACCCGTTGTATTCCTCCGGCGTGCTCCTGGCCTTGAAGTCGGGAGAACTGGCCGCCGACGCCATCGTCGAGGGAATGCAGCGCGGCGATCTGTCCGCTACCCAGCTCGGCAAGTGGGGGCCGCTGTTCCATCAAGGCATGGACCGCATGCGCCGTTTGGTCTGCGAGTATTACGAGGGCTTCAGTTTCGGCCAGTTCGTTCGTGCCTTCCCGCACCTCAAAGGAACGATCACCGACCTGTTGATCGGCGACCTGTTCACCGACCGTGTGGACGCCGCCTGGGGACCGATGGAGTCGCTGTACCCGCCGGGGAAAAACTCCATTCCGCCGTGGGACGCCGGGACTCCGCCGGAAATCGCCCAGAACAAGGTTAACGAGTTGTTTCTTCCCAGCGGTCCCAAACCTTGACCGTCCATGGAAAAAAGAACCTTACGCCTTGGGGCGATTTACGGCGCGATGGTGGTCGGCGCCGTTGCTCTTTTCCTCCTCATCGATGCCCAGGGGAGGACGTTGTCCGCGGCGGCCCAACCCGCGACGGTGAAGGGTCCGCAACCGATCTCCAGCACGTCCAAGGTGCTTTTTCGTTTCGTGGGCCAGCCGCGGCTTTGCAACGAAATAGAAGGTCAGGCTTTCCAGCCTGACCGAGCTAGCCCAATGTCAATCAACCTGGTCAAACGAGGTCAGCCTGGAAAGGCTGACCTACAAATGCGTTGCAAAGCCGCCAGCCGCCGGTAATCGGCGAGGTGGTGGCCGGCATTCTCCTGGGGCCATCGCTTTTTGGCTGGGTCTGGCCGGCAGGCGGGGAGTTTATCCTGCCGTCCTCGGTCGCGCCTTTCTTGGGGGTGATCGCCCAGGTGGGTGTGATCCTGTACATGTTTCTGGTTGGCCTGGAGCTGAACGCCGGGCTGCTGCGCGAACGCGCCCACACGACGGTGGCCATTTCGCACACCAGCATCGTCGTTCCGTTTCTCCTGAGCGCTGCCCTGGCCCTGGTTCTCTATCCGCGGCTTTCCAGCAGCCAGGATTCGTTCACCAGTTTTGCCCTGTTTCTCGGGGTGGCCATGGCCATCACCGCCTTTCCGGTGCTGGCCCGCATCCTGACCGATCGGCGGATGCAAACGACGCCTCTGGGGGTCGTCGCCTTGGCTTGCGCCGCCAGCGACGACGTGACCGCCTGGTGCCTGCTCGCCTTCGTGGGCGTGGCCCAGGAGAAGGTGGAAGAGGCCCTGCTCGTTACGGGATTGGCGCTCGCCTTCATCGGATTCATGTTCCTGTTAGTGCGGCCGATCGCCACGCGTTCACCGGCATGCGCGCCGAGATCGGCTTGGTGGCCGGTCTGGAGGAGTGGCTGTTTTGTGGGTTGCTTATTCTGGTCGCCACGGCGGGCAAGTTCGGCGGCACCGTGTTGGCAGGTCGCCTCACCAGCCTGGGCTGGCGCGACGCCGCCGCCCTGGGCATCTTGATGAATACCCGCGGCTTGATGGAATTGATCGTCCTCAACATCGGCCTGGATTTGCAAATCATCTCGCCGACGCTGTTCGCCATGATGGTGTTGATGGCCCTGGTCACCACGTTGGCGACGACGCCGATCCTGGAACTGCTCGGCGTGAGGGCATCGGAGGAAAAGGAGGACAAGGTTCCTCAGGTAGGCGCAGCGCAGTCCTTGGAAACGCCCGTTGGCTAGCCGGTTCAAGCGGGGAAGCCTTATGTACCGTGTTTCTGCAGAAATACGCCAGCAGCGTCGTTTCGCGACTGGCCTGCGCGCCAGCGTCTCCGGGTCGAAGGAAACGATCAGATCCGAAATTTCCGGCGAATCCATAGTTGAACGATGCCAGATTTCAGGAAACTTACAATTTGAGTCAGCAACTCCTTAAGCGCATCCGACGTGTTGGTTGTCGATGACGACCGGAATGGGCATGGCGATTCCAAGGTAGGACGTGGATCAAAACAGCGTGATGAACCCGGCGGCTTGGAAATGTCGGTCATTCGTAAAGGCTTCCTTGAGGCCAAGCCGAAGCATGACGACGAAAGAGACATGATCGACAATCCCGGCCTGGGCCGCCTCGCCTCGCTCGTAGGCCACCCATGCTTGTTCGATCTCCTGGGCGGTGGGTCCGATCAGCAGCCCTTCCTTCAGAAGTACCTTTCGCAGTTCGCAGACATCCGACCGATAAGTACGACGAGCCGAGGCGTTTGCACATTCACAAAGCACAAAGGGAGTCGTAACCAGTCGGCGACCTTGGCCCAGCAGCCCTTCGTAAGCCGCCTTCGCTGCGGCGTGCCACTGGTCCGTGTCGTCCCAGACAGCGATCATTCCAACCGTGTCGAGAAAAACGTCCTTCATGGCTGATGCTCGTTATGTCGTTCCGCTGTATCGGTAAGGCCCGAACTGTGCCGTCTGCCGAGAATCTCGTACACCTTTGCAAGCCCTTCGCTCATGGGAGGTTGAGGCGTTGGCGGCGGCTCCGCTTTGACCTGCCGAACGTCGATCTCCACTTCACAGGGATCGGGAAACTCCACTTTCTCGGTCGGACGAAAAACGCCTTTCTCATAGATTGCTCGAATGGTCATG
>CAZFGM010000347.1:0-1200 GCA_964518515.1 uncultured Alcaligenaceae bacterium
GTAAATTAACCGCATGGGCGAATTCGAATACATCGAGTGGCTGCGGCGGCGGACGCCGGGGGATCCGCGCGTTCTGGTCGGCATCGGCGACGATGCGGCGGTGCTGCGGCCGACGGCGTCGCCGTGGCTGGTCACCACCGACATGCTGCTGGAGGGCAGCCACTTCGTGCTGGCCGAGGCCGGGCCGCGGCGTGTCGGCCGCAAGGCCCTGGCCGTCAACCTCAGCGACATCGCGGCCATGGCGGGGCGGCCGGTGGCCGCCGTCGTCAGCGTCGGCTTGCCACGCGGCGCCGGGCACTCCCTGGCCGAGGAACTTTACCTGGGTCTGCGCGAGATGGCCGACGCCTTCGACACGGCTCTTGTCGGCGGCGACACTAACAGCTGGACCGGCGGCCTGGTCATTGCCGTCACCCTCTTGGGCGAGGCCACCGCGCGCGGTCCGGTCCTGCGCCGCGGCGCCCGAGCCGGCGACTGGCTGCTGGTCACCGGCCCCCTGGGCGGCAGCCTGCGCGGCAAGCACCTCGACTTCACCCCGCGCGTTCGCGAAGCCCTGCGCCTGCACGAGCTGGCCGACCTGCACGCCATGATCGACATCAGCGACGGCCTGGCCGCCGACGTGCACCATATCTGCGCGGAAAGCGGCTGCGGCGCCGTGCTGCGGGCGGAAGCCATTCCCCTCCACGAGGCGGACATGCCCGATAAGCGATCCCCCCTGGAACATGCGCTGAGCGACGGCGAGGATTTCGAGCTGGCGTTCGCCGTCGCCCCCGCCGACGGCCAGCGCCTGCTGCAAACCCAGCCGGTGGCGGGCATCACATTGGTCCACGTCGGGGAATGTCTGGCGGAGAAGAGTTTGTATCTGGAAGAAGCGGGTCAGCGGCGGGTTTTGCCGCCGCGCGGGTACGTACATCAATTCTGAAGGGGATGTGTCAATCGCCTTGGCCCGCGAGGGCGGACGTCAGCCGGGATCGCCGGACTGACGCCCTCCTCTCGCTCCGGAACATCAAGGAACGTGACTGCCGTCAAAATAGGGCAAAGGCGCGAAGGACCCCAGGCACGGATAAGCGCTGTAATGGGAATAGGCGCTATAGTTTGCATAGCTCCCGGGGTGGGCGTAGGAAGAATAGCTGGCGTAGTGACCCGGACTGGCGTAGTGACCCGGACTGGCGTAGTGACCCGGACTGGCGTAGTGACCCGGAC
>CAZFGM010000347.1:1300-7855 GCA_964518515.1 uncultured Alcaligenaceae bacterium
TGGCATAGTGACCGGGACTGGCGTAATGGCCGGGACTGGCGTAGTGGCCGGGACTGCCACAGTAAGCAAAATCACCCGGACAGGGACATTGGCCACAGGTTGGCGGACAGGGAATGGGTCCTCCGGGAGTACCGTACAGAACGGCCCGCGCGTATTGCCGGTGCTCGCGGATGCAGCATTTCAGGTTGCATTTGCTTGGCGCTTCGGGTTGCCCCAGCAAAGTCGTCATCAATGCGATTGAGAACATGCGCAAAACCTCCTCGTTCCCCCCTCGGGGGATTGTCAGGGATATTTCAAAAAGGTAACAAACCTGTCCAGGTTAGGATAAATGTTAAAAAAAGAGAGGAATCCTCGTCAAACCCTGTTCGCGGATTTCGGCGCCGTGGTCCAAAATGGCACCGGCAAAGGTGAAACATCCGCTGAGGTTGGTTCAAAGCAACCAAGACGCTCCCAAGGAAACAGCAACCCCTTGCCGTCCTTGTAATCGCTCCTTGAGGAAAATCCGGAGGTGCAATCAAACGGCAGACTATTGGAGCGATTATCTTGGATCGGACCAGGTTGATGACCGGGCATCCCAAGCCAGCTTTTTTCCTTGACAACAAGACCTTCCCACCCGATGCTTGGCGTTTGAAGATCCAGGGGAACACTTCTGGCCCGGCCGGCAAAAAAACCAGTCTTTCAGGAAAGTTTATGGAGACCATCGTTTCCTGTCCCGGTTGTCAAACCCAATTGAAAATGGCCCAGCCGCTCGGGCCCGGGGAACAGCTGCGCTGTCCCAAGTGCCAGACCGTCTTTGGCCCGGATAGTCCCCAAGAAGAAGGATTTGTGAAAGCCCTCGCCGTCCCTGGACCCGTCGTGCCACGGGAAGGCAGCACGCGACCGGCAGGAGAAGACTTTTCCCCAGACGAAATCCGGCAGCCCTATCCGGAGCGTCCGCGGGCCGAATCCGGGCCGCCGCGCACGCGCTATCCCGAAAGGCCGCGCCGGGAGGACCGCTATGCTCCCGAGGGATTCGGCATCAAATGGGTCTTCATCGTGGGCGGCGGGGTATTGGTTATTGCCATTATTGTTGGCTTGATGTTGGTGGGGCTGAACAGGGGGCAGAATGGAGCTGCGCGGGCAGCCACCAACAACAACTTGCGGCAATGCGCCATTGCCGTGCATTCGCATGCCACCGACTGGAAAAGGGTTCCGCCGGCAAACGGGTATTTTCCCCGGACCGATAAGACCGGCACCTGCTTCGGCCACCTGCTGCCCTACCTGGAACAGAAGCCGCTCTGGGATATGAACCAGAACCTGACGGGCATCGTCGATTTCGTGCCTGTCTACCAGGCGGCCAGCGACCCGACGGCAACGACCTTCACGGGCCCGGTCACCAGTTTCGGCGCCAATGGGGCGGTTTTTGGCACGGGGGATCGCAATATTGACGGCTCCATGCCCGACGGCACCTCCAACGTCATTCTGTTCGCCACGGTATGCCAGCAGTGCAACGGAGCAACGAACTGGGCCACGGGTAATCGCTGCGTTTTTGGCACGAGGAATCCCAACGGAACTTACATCGTGGACACTTCCCTTCCCTCTCCCAACGTTACCGGGATCGCCAACTGTGGCACCGGCTCATTCTGCATGTTCGGCAATGTCGGCATCAGTACCGCTATGGGCGACCATGTGGTCAAAGTGATTTCGCGCGGCCAGCAAGTCGCCGGCTGGGCCGTTGGCATGCACCCGGATGATAGGAATAACCCAGTATTTGATTAATTCCCCCAAGCAGGAAAAGCGCCTGTCCAGGTTGTCAGACCCAATTGAACCAGGCCAAGCCGGCCCGGGGAAAATCGATCTCGGGGTCATTAATTGCGGGCCCGTTCGTTGGTGAAGGACAGGCCATTTAGGAATAAGTATCCCACAATGGGGCACGAATGGGTATCGTGCTTCTTCGCTTTGGTAGGAGCGCGATCATGGAACTCACGGCTGGGTTCAAAGCCAACCGCGTCGAAACGGCGAAGGTATTGCCCGGAGTCAAGGCTCAGATTTTCCACTTTTGAATTTTAAGGTCCGATAGCCTGGCCGCCGCGTTCGCCGGTGCGAATGCGGACGCAGTCGTCCAGGGGCAGGACGAAGATTTTGCCGTCGCCGATCTGGCCGGTGTCGCCGGTGCGAGCGGCCATCAAGATGGCCTCGAGGGCGGCTTCGACGAAGGCGTCGTTGACGGCGATTTCCAGCTTGACCTTGGGCAAGAGGCGGACCTGAAAGGAGGCGCCGCGATACACCTCGGTGTAGCCGCGTTGCCGGCCGCAGCCGCGCACGTCGGTCACGGTCATCAGATACACGTCTCGCTCGTTCAGCGCCTGCTGCACCGCTTCGAGTTTCTCGGGCCGGATCACGGCAACGATCATTTTCATCGGTGACTCCCTTAGACCGATCCGAGCCGGAAGCGTAAGCGACGGTCTAAAAACGTCGCTTACGCTTCCGGCTCGGATTGGATCACAGCGATTATCATTTTCGCGAGTTGTGGTTGGACCGTCGCTTACGCTTCCGGCTCGGATTGATTCTCAATCCGGGCTCGCACGGGTTGGTTCAGGCGGTTCTGGAACAGGCGCTGGAGATTGTCGCGCATGGCGGCGGGATCGCCGCCGCGAAAGCGGAAGCGGTTGCCTTGCACGGTGGTGACATAGGGATAGACGGCCATGAATTCCGCGACGGGTGCCTCGGCCTGCGGTTGACACAAAGCCGACCAGGCATGCATGAGGTCGCCGTTGCCGATCCCTTCGAGGATGACTTGAAAGCGTTTGTCCCCGTTGGGGGGAATCATTGCCGGGCGGGGTTCCATCGGCACCGGGGCCACTGGGGCCGCTTCCAGGGCCAGGCCCAGGTCGAAACCGGTTTCGCCATGCTCGCTGCGGTCGAGGCCTTCGATTTCGTCTTTTTCCTCGGCGGTGAAACAAACCATAACGTCGATGATTTTCACCAGGACCAGGCTCATGCCGAAAGCAAAAAATGCCGAGGACAGCGCCGCCCAGAGCTGGGTAAGCACCTGACCCGGCTGGCCCGCCACAAGACCGTCGCCGCCCGCGGAATTGACGGCGGCGACGCAAAAAACCCCGGTGAGCACCGCGCCCAGAAAGCCGCCCACGCCGTGCACGCCAAAGGCATCGAGCGAATCATCGTACTTGAACAAGGGTTTGCAACAGACCGCGACATAACACACGATGCCGGCGACAGCGCCAATCACCAGCCCGGCCCCGGGATAGATAAAACCCGAGGCGGGGGTGACGGCAACCAGGCCGGCGACCAGGCCGGAGGCCAGGCCCAGGGCGGTGGGCTTGCCGCGATGCCACCATTCGGCCAGCAGCCAGCTCAGGGCGGCGGCGGCCGCCGCCGCTTGCGTGGCCGCGAACGCCGTCACCGCCGACACGCCGCTCTCCAGCGCGCTGCCGCCGTTGAAGCCGAACCAGCCAAACCACAACAGGCCCGCGCCGGTCAAGGTCAACACCATGCTGTTGGGATGCATGGCATGGGCCGGATAGCCCAGCCGTTTGCGCAGCACCAGGATGGCCGCCAGGCTCGACAGCCCGGCGGCGATGTGTACCACCGTGCCGCCGGCGTAATCGAGGGCGCCCAGGGCCCCAAGCCAGCCGACTGGGGTTTTCCCAGGGAGTGCATTCAAGGGGGTGTCGTGCCACCAATCCAAGGCCCACACCCAGTGCGCCAGCGGGCAGTACACGAACGTCACCCAGGCCAGCAGGAACAGGCAGTATGGCTTGAAGCGAATGCGCTCGGCCACGGCCCCGCTGATCAGGGCCGGCGTGATGATCGCGAACATTCCCTGGAACAAAACATGGAGATAGACCGGAATGTTCGTCCCCGGAAGAATCTCATCGTGGCCGACGCCCTGCAGAAAGAACAGCTTGTCGCTCCAACCCAGAAAGCTCCGAGTCGCGCTTCCCAGCCAAGGGTGGCCGAAGGCCAGGGAATAACCGATGGCGATCCAGTAAACGCCGACGACGGCCAGGGCGACCATGCTGTGCATCATGGTGGCCAGGACGTTCTTGCGGCGGACCATGCCGCCGTAAAACAGGGCCAATCCCGGCACCATGAACAGGACCAACGCCGTGGCCGCCATCATCCAGGCGCTGTCGGCTTTGATTTCGAGGTCTTTCAGCTTTTGGGTCGTCGTCGAAGCGGCGGAGTCCGCATACCCGGACCGTGGCGCGAGCACAACCACGCCAAGGCAGATCAACAATATCGAAATTTTTCGCATAGAGCGTCGCGGTTCCTTTCTAAGGGCAATCCCTGGGCCACAACGAGAAGAGCAAACCGAGTGCCGGAAAAAGAGAGGCCAATATTTGAATTAACTTATTTATTGGTAATGATTTGAGCGACGATCCGTTGAGAAGAAATTGCCGAGATTTGCCTGTTTTGTTGGCACCTTGCCTTTTCCTTAGGCGGCAAGGGGCCCGGGTCGTTGAGAACGTTGGTCCGTTGTGTGCGCCCGCGCCGTTACACCCCTCGCGGGCGCGTCGGGAAAACCTCTAAGCGAAAGGGAAAAGGCCGGAGGCTCGTTGAATGGTTGAGCGCCAGTTGCTCGTCGAGAATGAACATGTTTTTGTTGGCTCCGCGGAGGATAGCATTTGATCAAAGCCTCGCAGGCCAGGTCGATGGCTTCGGCAATGGCATCCGCGACCAGGTATTGGCCGATTTCGCGCGGCTTCATGATTTCTCCCAGAAAAGACTTTCAGGCTCGACCTCGCTCCGATTATAACATCTCGGAGGATTCCTTCCCCCTGTTCGGAGTTTTTCATGCGCTCCACCCACGGCCTTTGGTTGACCGTATTCCTGGCTTCCTTCGCTTGCAGCCAGGCGCAGGATACCGGCCAGCCCCTGACACGAATCGCCTTCGGTTCCTGCGCCCAGCAGAATCGCCCGCAGCCGATCTGGGACGCCGTTATCGCCGCCAAGCCGGATCTGTTCCTTTTCATTGGCGACAACATTTACGGCGATACCAAGGACATGGCCGAGCTGCGGGCCAAGTACAAAAAGCTCGCCGACATGCCCGGCTACCGGAAGCTCCTGAAAACCTGTCCGCTCCTGGCCACCTGGGACGATCACGACTACGGCTGGAACGACGCCGGCGCGGACTATCCCTTGCGCAAGGAATCGCAGCAGATTTTCCTCGACTTCTTCGGTATCGCCAAGGATTCGCCGCGCCGTAGGCAAGAAGGCGTCTATCATGCCGAAGTGTTTGGCCCGCCCGAAAAGCGTGTCCAGGTCATTTTGCTCGATACCCGCTACCATCGCAGTCCGCTAAAAAAACGCGGCAAGTTTATCCCAGGTGCCGGACCATATCTCCCCAACACCGATCCGCAAGCCACTATCCTCGGCGACGCCCAGTGGAAGTGGCTGCAAGAGCAGCTCAAGGTGCCGGCCAAGGTGCGACTGTTGTGCTCCAGCATCCAGGTCGTGGCCGAGGACCACGGCTGGGAAAAGTGGATGAACTTTCCCCACGAGCGCGCCCGGCTGTACAAGCTGCTCCGCGACACCGGCGCCGCCGGCGTCGTCATCCTCAGCGGCGACCGCCACCTGGCCGAGTTGTCCCTGATGGACGCCGGCCTGGGTTATCCGCTCTATGACCTGACTTCCAGCGGCCTCAACCAGGGAAACAAGTTCTGGCGCAAACTGGAAAAAAACAGCCACCGCGTCGCCACCATGAACTTCGGCAATAACTTCGGCCTGATCACCCTCGCCTGGGACAAGAAGGACCCGCTGATCGGCCTGCAAATCCGCGACGAGGACGGCGACATTACCATCCAGCAGAAAATCCCGCTCAGTCTGCTCCAGCCCGGCGCCATCCATACCCGCGCCGGCCAGCGCGCCCGCCTGGGGACCGGCGAGCCGATCACCGCCGCGGTGGTCAAAAAGCTCCTCAAGGAAAAAGTTACCGTCGAGATGGAAGTCGAGGCGACCGGCATGAGCGCCACCAGCGGCCTGATTTTCCTCAACTCGGAAGAGAGCCGCCTGAGCGACGACAATTTCACGGTGGTCCTGGAAAAAGCCGTTCAGGCGAAGCTGAAAGACGCCGGCATCAAAGACATCCGCGGCCACTTCGACGGCAAGACGATCCGCGTGACCGGCATCCTTTCGACCTTCCGCGACCGGCCGCAAATCATCGTGTCCGAGCCGGGGCAGATTGAGGTGTTGAAGAAATAGTGGCCTGTGGTGGGAACTCAACCGATTTGCACTACCTTTTGGGTAGGTTTATTTTTTCGCCACTTTTCTTTCCAACCTCGGCTAAAATTGCCTCCGCAAAATCTTTGTTTTTCAGGAGGCTTCTTATGCGCGGTTTTACTCGCTTGGTGGGGATGCTGGGTATGGTAGGTTGGATTTCGGAGAGGACACCTGGAGCCGGTGCCGATCCTGTCACGAGTGCAAAGGATGTTAAGACCTCGTGGACCGTGGACGACGTGGTCCTGGCGGAAACCGCCGGCGGTTTTCAGATTTCGCCGGACGGCGAATGGACCGTCTGGATCAAGCGGGCGCCGGACAAGGAAAAAGGCGAGA
>CAZFGM010000348.1:0-7848 GCA_964518515.1 uncultured Alcaligenaceae bacterium
ATCATCAACGCCTCCATCCCGCCCGCCCTGGCGCGCCTCGGCTACACCCCCCAGCAGATCGACGACATCGTCCGCTATTGCCGTGGCACCGGCGCGCTGGACGGTTGCCCGCACATCAACCGGGCGGCGCTGGCCGGCAAGGGCTTCACCGTAGATGTCATCAAACGGGTCGAAAGCCAACTCCCCAGCGCTTTCGACCTGTCCTTCATCTTCAACCGCTGGACGATCGGCGACGACTTTCTGACCGGCAAGCTCGGCCTGGGCAACGAACTGCTGGAATCGGCCAGCTTTAACCTGCTCGAGCATCTCGGCTTCAGCAAGGCCCAGATCGCCGAGGCCAACGCCCACGTCTGCGGCGCCATGACCATCGAGGGGGCGCCGCACCTGAAGATCGAGGATTACCCGGTCTTCGACTGCGCCAACCGCTGCGGCAAGATCGGCCGGCGCTTCCTGTCCACCGAGGCGCACATTCGCATGATGGCTGCCGCCCAGCCGTTCGTGTCGGGGGCGATCTCGAAGACCATCAATATGCCGCACTCGGCCACGCTTGACGATGTCAAAAAGTCCTATCGTCTAAGCTGGCAGCTGTGCCTCAAGGCCAACGCCCTGTACCGCGACGGCTCGAAGCTCAGCCAGCCGCTCAACACCATCGCCGATGCGGTCGATCCGCTCGTTGAAGGGGTGCCGGCCGAGCCGGTCAAGGCGGCGGAGAAGATTATTTACCGCTACATCGCCAAGCGCCGCCGGCTGCCCGACCGCCGCGCCGGTTACACCCAGAAGGCCCGCATCGGCAACCAAAAACTCTATCTCCGCACCGGCGAGCACGAGGACGGCACCCTCGGCGAAATCTTCATCGACATGCACAAGGAAGGCGCCGCCTTCCGCTCGATGACCAACTGCTTCGCCATCGCCATCTCCCTGGGCCTGCAGCACGGCGTGCCCCTCGACGAGTTCGTGGACGCCTTCCTGTTCACCCGCTTCGAGCCCAACGGCGGCGTCCAGGGCAACCCGCACATCAAGATGACGACCTCGATCATCGACTACATCTTCCGCGAGCTGGCGATTACCTACCTGGGCCGCCACGACCTGGCCCACGTTTCCCCGGAAGACCTGCGCGGCGACGCCCTGCACCGCGCCGCCGACGACCTGGATATTACGGACGACTCCCAACTTCCCCTCTTTGAGCAAACCCCCCCGCCCAAGCAAGAAGCCTTTTCCATTCCACGCAGCGGCCACCTCAAGCCGCTGGAGACCGGCAACGGCCGGCACGGCCAGGCGGCCGCTGCCCCCCAACCATCAGGCGGCGTCGCCACCCAGACCGCCAGCGCCGACCTGGTCCGCCTCGCCCGCTTGAAGGGCTACGAGGGCGACCCGTGTGAAGAATGCGGCCAGCTCACCCTCATCCGCAGCGGGGCGTGCTGCAAGTGCGACACCTGCGGGGCGTCGAGCGGGTGCAGTTGATTTCTAATTGAGTCCCGATGCCGATGACCCTATCACGAATTCCTCGGGAAGGGCACCAATCATGGCAGATGGCAAGAAGCTGGACCCTTCAAAACACGGCTTTCGGCAGGAAGTTTTCAACGTTCTGCTGGCCCAACTGCTTCAAGAGCGAAAGATAATTTCGGCCCCCGAAGAGATTCTTTCCTCTCCCGCAGGCCGGAAAATGCCCGATGTTCTGGTGGAGTACCTCGGGCTTCGCACGGTCATTGAGGGGGAAGTTGCCGATCAAGCCAACGCTGCGGAAAAGGCGCTGGCTTCTGGCAGCAAACGGATCGAGGACGGAATTGCCCATATCGCTTTGGCCGTGGTCTATCCGGAAAACCTGCGGACGACGCCATTCAGCGAACTAAAACCCACCTTGGAGAATTCGCGCTTGCAAGCCGCGGTGATAACGGAAGCCGGCGCCAGCGGCTACGGGGAAACGAACGTGGATGGGCTGGCGGATTTCCTCCGCCGGGCCTTTGAACAACTCGTCCAAGAAGACGTGGTAGGCCAAGCCGTGGCAGTTTTAGAAGAAGGCATTGAGAAATTTGCCGCCGCCGTCGCAGGATCCCCTGGCATTGTCAGCCGGATAGCCGAGGCCATGGGCGTCCGCGAACTGCCGAAAAAAGAAGTGGAAGAAGAGGAGTAGCCGTGACCCTGCGTTTAGGACCCGAGCAAACCATGGCGGTGAGCCGGGTCAGCGGCCTGGTGCTAACCAACGCCCTGATTTTTCAGGAAATCCTGGCCGAACATGATCAGCGGGTGCCGTCCCTGCACGAAACACTTCGCGGCGCGCATCCTCAATCAGCTCTAAGCGAGCAATGGGATTTCATATTGCGCGAAATCAATTCTTTCCCCATTTTCCACGTGGCCGGGGAAGTTCTCGCCAAGCTAACAAGCAAGGCCCAGATTGCGGAAGCTCTGCGCACCCTGGCTGAAAAAGCTCAAAAAGTCGTGACCATGCGAGCGGCGTTACGCCACGACTTGATGGGCCGCGTCTATCATCGCCTCTTGGCCGAAGCCAAATACCTGGGGACTTATTACACGGGGATTCCAGCGGCCACTTTGCTCCTCAAACTCGCATTTCGCGGCATCAAGGCAGAATGGCACGATCCGGAAAAACTGGCTTCCTTTCGCGTCGCCGACTTGGCCTCCGGCACGGGAACCTTGCTCATGGCGGCCGCCGATGCCATTTGTGATTTGCATTTCCTGGAATGCAATTTGCGCAAACAACCCTCCGACACAATCGCCCTTCATCGAGTTCTCGCGGAACAGGTGCTGTTTGGTTATGATGTTCTGGAGACTGCAGTTCACTTGACCGCTTCCACTTTGGCTTTGCGCGCCCCGCAAATCACCTTTAAGAAAATGTGCCTTTTCAGCCTTCCCTTGGGAGGGCCGGACCAACGCCTGGGCAGCATCGAGTTCTTGATCGATCGCGACATCGCCATTCAAAACGATCTTTTCGGGTCCACAATCGGTGCGGCCCAAGCGACAGCAACCGGCACCCTTCAGAGTGCAGCGCGTCTACCGGACCTCGATTTGTGTGTCATGAATCCGCCGTTTGTTCGCAGCGTGGGTGGAAACCTGCTCTTTGGCTCGGCGCCCAAGCAGGAGCGGAAGCAAATGCGCAAACGGCTAGCCCGAATCCTCCGCAACCGAAACGTCATGGCCAGTTCGACCGCGGGGCTGGGATCCGTGTTCGTCGCCGCTGCTGATAAGGCGCTCAAAGCCGGAGGCCGCCTTGCCTTGGTTTTGCCCAAGGCTGTTCTTTCCGGCGTGGCTTGGGGAAAGACCCGCAACCTGCTTCGGGAAAATTACAGGGTCGCTTACATCATCTCTAGTCATGACCCCTTGCATTGGAATTTTTCGGAAAGCACCAATCTGAGTGAAGTCTTGCTAATCGCCGAAAAAAAGCAAGATGGACCCGAGAAACCTCCCGGCAAAGTTACGATAGTCAACTTGTATCGAAATCCCGCCAACATTTTTGAAGCATTAGCCTTGGAATTCGGGCTACGCGGATCAGCTCCCGATCTGGAGGCCGGACAAGGAGCCTTAGCAGTTTGTCTTGGAAATGAAACTCTTGGCGAAGCTCTGTCGATTCCGTGGCATGACTTAGAGAAGAGGGCTTTGTGGATTCTTCCTTCTGCGTTCGCCCAAGCGGACCTTATTCGAACAGCTTTCAATCTTGGTGAAGGAAAAGTTTCCCTTCCGGGGACTGGAAAACCAAAGAAGGTTTCCCTGTGCCCCCTAAAAAAACTCGGCAGCCTGGGACCTGACCGGCGAGATATCCATGATGGTTTCCGGCTCAGCTTGAGCAAGACCGCGTATTCAGCATTGTGGGGTAATGATTCTTCCCAAGTTGTCACCTTGGTCCAACGGCCCAACCAATTCTTGTCCCCATTAAGTAAGCCCAAGCCGGGGCGCCATCTTCGCAAAGTGGAGCATCTTTGGCCCTTGGCAGGAACCCTCATGATCGCTGAGCGCATGCGCCTCAATACCGGGCGCCTGGCAGCGGTTGCGTTAGAGGAACGCTCTTTGTCGAATACCTGGTGGTCATTTATTAGTTTTATAAGGAAAGCCGGTCTTCGCAGGGAAAAAGTTCTGGCGATGTGGCTAAACTCCACTTTGGGTTTGCTTTCCCTCTTGTCTAATCGAGCGGAAACAGAAGGTCCATGGGTCGATTTCAAGAAACCAATCTTGGAGAATCTCTTAGTTCCAGATTTACGAATTGTTCCGTCAGAACAACAGCGATTTCTTGCTTCCGCTTTTGACCGCCTTTGCCACCAAGGATTATTGCCCCTACCGGAAATGGCCAACGATCCCGTACGCGCCGAGATCGACGCTGCCGTATCTACCGCCCTAAGGCTGCCCGATTTCTCCTTTCTGCGAACGATGTTGGCACGGGAACCGGTTGTGTGCCTGGAAAGGTTATGATTCCTTCTCATTTCCAAGAACATCTCATCCGCAGCGGGGCGTGCTGCAAGTGCGACACCTGCGGGGCGTCGAGCGGGTGCAGTTGAATTCCCCGAAAAACGGTCGAAGGTCGAGATGGCAAGCTGATGCCTGCCTCGGGCGGTGGCGTGATCAGCGAAGCCAGGACGCCGACGCCGCTCGCATCGCGGCACCCCTACCATGTGGAGCGGAATTGCACGCGGCGATTTAGAGTTGCGAATTTTATTTCGAATTGGGATTTTCACGCAAGAACGCCAGGGCCTTCCGCGCCGTGTTCACCGCATCGTGACTGTGCCGGCTCAACTCGACGTACACCCCCCCCCGGTAATCAATGTCGCGCAGGGTCGGCAGCACCGGCCCGAAATCGATGTCGCCTTCGCCGAACATCAGGTGGTCGTGGATGCCGCGTTTCATGTCCTCGATATGGATGTTGAACAGACATCGGCGCCAGTGGTGGAGATGGGAAACCATGTCTTCCCCCTGGCAATGCACATGGCCGAGGTCCAGGGTCAGGCCAAAAAGGGGGTCCACGATGCGGTCGTGAAGCCGGCAAAAACCGTCCATGGTGTCGATGAACATGCCGGGCTCCGGCTCGAAGGCCAGGCGAACCTGATGGCGGACCGCCGCTTCCACAAGCCGCTGGCAGCCGCTGACCAGGCGCGACCAGATTTCCGGGCTGTCATCCACCGGGGTTCCGGACCAGAAGCTGACGGCGTCGGCGCCGAGATCGCGGGCGATGATGACGGCCCGGCACAAAAAATCCAACCGTCGCTGGCGTTCCTCGGCCGTGGGACTGACCAGGGTCGGTTGCTGTTTCCGCCTCGGGTCCAACAGAAAACGCGACCCGGTCTCCACCACGCAGCGTAGTTGGAAATTCTCCAGTAAACCTCGAACCATTTCCACTTGCTTGGGAAGATCCGTCGCGAACGGATTCAATACGTGATGATCGAGCGTCAGGGCCACGGCGTCGTAACCCAGCTCGGCCAGGATTTCCAGGGTATCTTCCAGGCGATGATGGGCAAATCCGTTGGTGTTGTAGCCGAAGAGCATGACCCACCTTTGCGTTTTGCATTCGCCACTGCCCGGGATGCTGTGTACGCGAAACCGCCGAGCGAGCTGTCTTCACGCAAACCCAGGCGTTTCGCGAAAACGCGGGATGCCGAAAACGCGAAATAACTGCCCCTATCCTTTCACCACCGAATATAATCCGAAGATCAACAGCGGACAACGGGCCATCTTCATGAAAGCAGAAATCCTCTCCATCGGCAGTGAGCTGACCAGCGGGCAGAGCCTCGATACCAACAGCCAGTGGCTCAGTTTGCGGCTGGCGGAAATGGGTATTGCCGTCGGCTGGCACACGACCATTGCCGATGACTTCCAGGACAACGTGGACGCCTTCCGCAGCGCCACGACACGGGCCCGGCTGGTGATCGCCAGCGGCGGCCTGGGACCCACCCAAGATGATTTGACGCGCGACGTCCTGGCCCGGCTCGCCGGCGTCGAGTTGGTTTTTCATGAAGAGTCGTTTGCCCACATTCAGGCCCTGTTCGCCAAGCGCAACCGGCCGATGCCGGAGCGCAACCGCGTGCAGGCCCTGTTTCCCGCGGGCGCCGAGCCGATTTTCAACGCCCTGGGCACCGCGCCCGGCATCTGGATGAACCTGGGCCAAGCCTTAATCATTGCCATGCCCGGCGTGCCGTCCGAGATGTACGCCATGTTCGAAACGCAGGTCAAGCCGCGGCTTGAGCGGCTGAGGTTGAGCGGCGGCGTCCTGGTGCAGCGGAAAATCAACACCTTCGGCGGCGGCGAATCCCACATCGAGGAGAAACTGTTCGACTTGACGCGTCGCGGCCACGTGCCGGAAGTCGGCATCACCGCCAGCGACGCCACCATTTCCCTGCGCATCCTCGGCCGCGCCGCCAACCTGGCCGAGGCCCTGGCCCAGATCGACCCCGTGGAAAAAATCATCCGCGAGCGCCTGGGCACCCTGGTCTACGGCTTCGAGGACGAGGAGTTACAACACGTGGTCATTCGCCTGCTGGACTCGAAACGGCAAACGCTGGCCACGGCGGAAAGCCTGACCGGCGGCCTGGTGGCCCACCGGCTCACCCAGGTGCCCGGCGCCAGCGACTGGTTTCGCGGCGGCGTGGTCGCCTACACCGACCGCATCAAGGCCGACCTGCTCGGCGTGCCGCAAGGCTTGCTCGACGCCCACGGCGCCGTCAGCGCCCCCGTGGCCGAGGCCATGGCTACGGGTTGTCGGGTGCGTTTCGGCACGGACCTGGCCGTCAGCACCACCGGCCTGGCCGGGCCTTCGGGCGGCACCCCCGACAAACCGGTGGGCCTGGTGTTCGTCGGCTTGGCCTGGGCAGGGGGTTGTTCGTCGATCCGGTTCAGCTGGGGCGGCACGCGCCAGGAAGTGCAAAGCCGCACTGCCAAGCTGGCCTTGAACCGCGTGCGCTTGCAGTTGCTGGAAAGTATGTGACCCGAGGAAACTTTGTGTTTCGCGCAAGCAGTATCCCGGCAGAAACTGAAACCAAAGCGCGGGATATGGCGTGCGCGAAATAACCTTCGCGCGGGCAAGAGTGCTTGGTTCTTAGTTGCGGGCTTTAGTTAGTCCGGCTTCAACCCTCGGCCGCTCGAAGTATAATTCCATCAAGAAGCGCCACGGATAAGGATGCCCATTCCAACAAAGAGGGAACCATGACCATCGACTTCGACAAATCCGGCGGTTTGGTGCCGGCCATCGCCCAGGACGCGGCCAGCGGCGAGGTGCTCATGCTCGCCTGGATGAATCGCGCGGCCTACGAGGAAACCGTCGCCTCCGGCCGGGCCGTGTATTTCAGCCGCAGCCGCAATAAGCTCTGGCGCAAGGGCGAGGAAAGCGGCCATGTCCAAAAGGTCCAGGAAATCTTTATTGATTGCGACGCCGACACCATCCTGCTCAAGGTTCATCAACTCGGCGGCGCCGCCTGCCACGAAGGTTACAAGAGCTGCTTCTTCCGCAAAGTGGACGGCGACAAGCTCACAGTGGTCGGCGAACGTGTATTCGATCCCAAGCAGGTTTACAAGAAGTAACGGCAACGCCACATCGCATATGGTTCCAGGAGGGCATAAAGGGCGTTCACCAACGGTTGGTACCTGCCGGGCCACGGTGGTCCGGGACCCGCGAAGCGCTTAAGCACTCCCCGAATTTCCTGGCCGTCATCAAGAAGTAAATCCGCGGTGTTCGTCCGCATTCGCGCCGGGCTTAACCGGCATTTCTCACCCATCTCGTGGTTAGCTAGTGTCCATCGGAAAATTCATATGTTCTTGCGTGCAGCTGACATACGACAGAATTCTTTGGCGAAGATTCGGGGGGGGGGGCCAAAATGGGAAACAGCAGAAATCCTTGGATTTTCAACGATTTTGGCC
>CAZFGM010000349.1:0-1829 GCA_964518515.1 uncultured Alcaligenaceae bacterium
ACAAAAAAACCCGGCGTCATCACGCCCGACGCCCTTGAACTTCATCGTTACATCTTTTTTTCCTCCTTGGAAGAGTGGCGTCCCCTTTGTTCCGCAGCAAACCGTCAGTTGCGGAGGAATTGTTCCAGGTCGCCAGCCAGCGCTTCGGCGGTTTGGTAACGGGCCGTCGGCGATTTTGCCAGACATCTCGAGCAAATTGCTTCCAGTTCGGGCGCAACTTGCGGGAGAGTGACGAGATTCTCTTGCGGCGCTTGTCCAGTCAGTAGTTCGTACAAAATCGCTCCAAGCGCGTAGACATCGGACCAGGGACCAACGTGGTTAACATCACGGGCAAGTTGCTCAGGCGGAGTGTACTTGGGGCTACCAGCGCGGATCTCTTTCCCTGCATATTGGTCAATTGGAAGTGCTAGGCCAAACCCGCCGATTTTGGGCTGACCTTCCTTGGTCATCAGGATGTGAGACGGCATCAGGTAAAGGTGCATGATCCCTGTCTGGTGAATCGCATCCACGGCGCGTGCTAGCCTTGCAACCAACTGGGCCGCTTTCTTATCCGGCCAAGGCCTACCGTCGAGCCTCTTATCGAGGCTTTCACCTTCGATGAACTCCATAACGTGGAAAAAACGACCCTCTTGTACTGTTGCGAAGATACCAACGATATCAGGATGCCATTGGGCCGCCATTGTTTGCGCCTCACGCAAGAAGAGTTTAGCCTGAACATCCCCCTCCTCAGACGCAGCAGGAACCAGCATCTTTATGGCGACGATGCAATGAGTTTGCGAATCTTCCGCCTTGTAAACACACTTGTTCTGGCCCTTGGATAGCACGCAGACAATCTTGTAACCTGCTGACATGGCACGCTCGCTCCTGCACGCAAGGGCTGACAACCGCAGACCCATCATACCCGCCAGGCTCGCCGAAGGCCACTGGTTTGTCCGCGCGCAATCACCACGATGCGCGGCAGCATAGCGCATCTTCAAGCCCGGCGCCTCCAAATAATGCAGATGGTCCGGCCCTATCTGGTGTCGGTCTCGCTATTGGGGGAGGCGCCGTCAATTGCACTACTGTCCAACGCAGCATAAACACCCTCTCCTCGATAACGGTCTTGACGACATCACGCACCAATGATATCCCGGAGGTCTTGCATTGAGTAGAGACCACCGTAGAAAATCCACAACCCCGAATAATCCCAAGTAAAAGGGTAACCAAAATAGATAGGCAAGCTGCCCGGTTTCAGCCATGGGCGCGTACCTGCCAGACCCCATCCAGCCGGTGGCATCTCTGGAACCATTCCTGGCTCAAAAGATGCCGGATAATAACTTCGAGGAGGCAATTCCACCTGAAAAGGTGGCCTTGGCGGAAACACCGCATTGGGATCTGGGATTTCGACTTCTCCTCCTTCGCCCCATTCGTTGGGTACGATAATTCTCGGAGCGCGAGGACCCATGGGAGCGCCAGGCCGAAACATATCTTGTGGACGACCAGGCCTTGGGCGCTCTGGTTGCAGGATATCACGAGGATGCTGGACCCAGTCAAATTCAGAACCAGCAGGTCCTGGGGGGGGATATTGGTATCCTGGCCTGTTCGGTGGACGCGGAAGCTGATCAGCCGGGATTGCGGGCGGTCGAGGGTACCATATTCCGGGCTCAGGAACATCTCGCCGCGGCGGTAGAGGTCCCAAAGCTCCAGGGCCAATGCCTACCCCTGGACGGACCCCCCCCGGACGGACGCCGACCGACCCGCCTCCGCGAGGGCCGCCTGTTGAGGCGCCTCCCCGAGGGCCGCCTGTTGCGCCGCCTCCGCGAGGGCCGGCGCCTGATGTACCGCCGCCT
>CAZFGM010000349.1:1929-7840 GCA_964518515.1 uncultured Alcaligenaceae bacterium
GATGGACCGCCGCCTGATGGACCGCCGCCTGATGGACCGCCGCCTGATGGACCGCCGCCTGATGGACCGCTGCCTCCCGGTGGAGGCCCACCAAACGTTGGACCACCAGGCGGGCCACCAGGGGCTGGCCAATTTGCGGGATTGCCTACCGCCAATCCGCCTGGCCCAACCCTCATTGGCGGGCCCAGTCTGCCTCCTGGAGGAATCAAAATGCTGGTGCTTGGACCAGGGGTGCCCGCACCCCAGTAATAACCGATGAAATTCCCATTGGCAGCAAAAATTGGCCTTACAACAGTCCCCGGCGGGATTATGACCGCATTCCCTGGTCTGGCGAATGAAATGCCACCGCTCATTGGCAATTGATCGCCTGGAACTACCTCTGGACTTGGAGTAGGCGGCACCCTAGGCGGCAGCGTAGGTAGCGCCGATTCTGATATGGTTCCCGTGGGTTTCCCTGCCGGATGTTGGGTTGTACCTGATAATCCGGAGGGATCGAGCAGCTGACTTGGAAAGTTCTTAACATATCTGTACAGATTGTCATCTCCTGCATCAAATCCAAGCGGATCTTGACTGATCCACCGGCCGATTCCCGGGTCGTAATAACGCGCCCGGTTGTACTGCAGGTTCGTCTCCGTATCCCACTCCCGCCCGGTCCACAAGTACCGTCCGGCAAAGGCCGAATTCGAGTGAGTGGCGTTGCCCCAGCCATCGTAGGTGATGGCGTCCTTGACCGTGCCGTTGTTGTCGATGATGTGCCCGATCGAGCCCAGGCGATCGCCCAATTCCCAGTAGGCGGTTCCCGAATCGATCCGGGCCATCAGCTGGTCGACCAGGTCGGCGCGCAGGTAGCGGGTGGTCAAGGCGGTGCTGCCGTCCAGGTCGGCCCAAATGTCGAAGTTCTCGGTGCTCAGCGGAAATCCCTTGGCCGGGTTCCAGCCGTCGTAGGTGTACCACTGGCAGGTGTCCCAGGTGCCGTCGCCGTTGGAATCGACCCGCTTCTCGATGCGGTTTCCCCAGGCGTCGTACTTGAATCCGACTTTCTGCTGCAAGACGTCGCTGCTGTTGTACTTGGCTGCCTGGGTTAGCTCGTTGTCGTTGTCGTAGGTGTAGGCCCAGTAGCTGCTGTCCGAGATCTTGGTTTTGCGCGTCTGGTTGCCCTCATCGTCGTAGGTGTAATTGTACGTGCCGTCGCTGGTCATCCGGTTGCCGGTCGTCGTGGTGTAGCTGCCGTTGTTTCGGTTGCCGGTGCCGTCGTAGGTCACCGTGGTCGTGCCGTCGCCGGTGACCTGGTCCGTCGTGTCGTAGGCGAAGGTGGTCGTTGTGCTGTTGAGGGTTTGCGTCGTGACGCGGCCGTCGGCATCGTAGGTGTACGTGTAGTTGGCGATGTTATTGTTACTGGCATCCTTGCTCTGCAAGTTGGTCAGGTGGTTGGCGGCATCGTAGGTGAAGGTCGAGGTCGCGACCTTGTTGGTGCCGGCCAAGTCGCTGTAACGGGTGATGGTTTCGACGACGTTGTTGGCGTTGTAGGTGAAATCGGTGCGCAGCGGCGTTTGGCCCGAGCCGCCGAATTCCAGCCGGGTGAGGTTGTTGGCGGCGTCGTAGGTCGAAGTCAGCACGCCGCTGTCGGAGTCCGTCACTTTCGTGCGATTTCCGACCGCATCATAGGTGAACGTCAGCGTCTTGGTGTACACATCCTTGACCACGGTGACGCGATTCAATGCATCGTAGGTCATGGTGTACAGGCTGATGCTGTTGCCGGCGGTCAGCTCGTTGCCATTGGCGTCGTAGGAGTGCGTGATCGTCTCGACGGCGGTGCCACCGGAGTTTTTCCAGACCGTCATGGTGAGCCGGTCGGCGGCGTCGAAGGTGAATTCCTGCTTTCGACCTAAGCGATCTGTCGTGCCGGTCATGAGGCCGACAGCATCGTAGGCGAAGGTGGCGGTCTTGCCGAGCGGGTCGGTTTGGCTCGTCAAACGGTTGACCGCATCGTAGGCAAAGGTGCTCAAGTTGTTCGAGGCATCTTTCAGCCCAGTGAGGTTGCCAACCGCGTCCAGATAGGCCGTGGTCCGGTAATTCAAGGCATCGATGGTCACCGTCTGCCGATTCAAGGCATCGTACAGGAATTGCGTCAGGTTGGTGTTGGCGTTTTTAACGCCCGTCAGGTTGCCCGCCGCATCAAAATAGCTCGTGGTCCGGTTGGTCAAGGGATCGATGGTGACGGTGGCGCGGTTGAGCGCATCGTACAAGAATTGCGTCAGGTTGGTTCGCGCATCCTTGACACCCGTAAGGTTGCCGGCCGCGTCGAAATAGCTCGTGGTCCGGTTGCTCAACGGATCGATGGTGACCGTCGCGCGGTTCAAAGCGTCATACAAGAATTGGGTCAAGTTGGTCCTGGCATCCTTGACGCCGGTCAGATTGCCGGCGGCGTCTAAATAGCTCGTCGTGCGGTTGCTGAGGGGGTCAATGGTCACCGTGGCCCGGTTCAAGGCATCGTAGAGGAATTGCGTCAGGTTGGTCCTGGCGTCTTTGACGCCGGTCAGGTTTCCGGCAGCGTCCAGGAAACTGGTCGTGCGATTGCTGGCGGCATCGATGGTCACTGTCTGCCGGCCCAGCGAATCGTAGAGGAATTGCGTGAGGTTGGTCCTGGCGTCCTTGACGCCGGTCAGGTTGCCGGCCGCATCGAAGTAGCTGGTGGTCCGGTTGCTCAAGTTGTTCGAGGCGTCCTTGAGGCCCGTGAGGTTGCCCGCCGCGTCGAAATAGCTCGTTGTACGATAGTTCAAGGTGTCGATGGTCACCGTCTGCCGGTTCAAGGCATCGTACAAGAATTGGCTGAGGTTGGTGTTGGGGTCCTTAAGCCCAGTGAGGTTGCCCGCCCCATCAAAATAACTCGTCGTGCGATTGGTCAATGGATCGATGGTGACCGTGGCCCGGTTGAGCGCATCGTACAAAAACTGCGTCAAGTTGGTCCTGGCGTCTTTAACACCTGTCAGATTCCCGGCCGCGTCAAAATAGCTCGTAGTTCGATTGGTCAACGGATCGATGGTCACGGTGGCGCGGTTGAGCGCATCGTACAGATACTGCGTCAGGTTGGACCTGGCGTCTTTGACACCTGTGAGATTGCCTGCCGCGTCCAGGTAACTCGTCGTTCGATTGCTGGCGGCATCGATGGTCACGGTTTGCCGGTTGAGCGCATCGTACAGGAATTGGGTAAGGTTGGTCCTGGCGTCTTTGACGCCGGTCAAGTTACCGGCCGCATCGAAGTAGCTGGTGGTCCTGTTGCTCAGCGGATCGATGGTCACCGTGGCTCGGCACCCCCTTCCCTGACCGGGTCCTCGCGGTCCGAGTTCCCCGGCACCGACGGTACTATGAGGTGCTCCGACGCCCTGCCGCTCCTCTCGCCGCACTTCGTTTCCTTCGTTTGGCGATACCACCCCGTGCGCCTGTCTTCGTTCCTCCCGCAAGCCCGACGCCGGCTTGGGGCCCGGAGTTTTTGTGACTGGCAACCCCCGGCCAGTTCCTATCGAGATGGAAACGACAGGGCCTCCCAGGTTCCTGGACAACCCTTGTGTGCCTATGCCCTGTTCTTTGACCCCGGAAGGACCGAGTCCATCAGGCCATGCGATGGGTCGGCGTGGCCCCCGTGCGCAACACGACGAAGGCTCCCACAATGCGGTAATTTCGGGGCTGAATGGCACGGCGTTGGCACTGGCTGTCTACGCTTCGTTCACCGGATTGCTCGCAAGCGAACGCAAGACTCGCTTCTGGTTGCTGGCCAAGCTCTACCAGGCGGGATTGGTTACCCGCAGGGTTCCTACGAAAGGTTTCCAAGATGTATCCTACATCCCATCCTCCTTTCCCAGGCCTCGCCTGGCGCAGGCTGCGTCCCCTTTGCCTTTTCCCCTTTGCCTTTTCGTTTTGCCTTTTCAAGTAAGCAAATGCGCCACTTCGACCTTGTACCCTTGAAGTGAATGGGCTTTTAAAAGACGATAAAACCTTTGGTTAATGAGGACAATTGCAGATGGTTGAACCCAGCCCGCTCTATTTCCATACCGGTTGGTTGTCTTCAGAATGTCGGCGGTTTCCATCGACCTTTGACTGAGAAATACCTCTGAAACTAAGTTAAGACCCGACAAGCGATGCTGAGGACATACGAACTCATGTGAAATATCCTCGCGAAAGAAATCCTTTGCGAACCGGGTTGGTGGGACGGTTTCTCCAGCTTTGGCGGTTATCACGAGTTGATACCATCGGCCCTGTTCACTTGGTCGCCGCGCGTCTTCAACTGGATCCAACCCGCAGCCAGTTATGCTACCCTCACGAATGATTTTGGCGACCGACTCGGAAATCAAGAGTTCCTCCCCGCGCGCGATGGTAGTCGCGAAATCGGCGTCTTTGGGAGTTTTCCCAAGGTCCAGCCTAAGAGGCGACATTTGTTTTCGTCCGAAACCACAACGAGCGCAAGCCCCAGACTCATCGTACACAGTGTCATAATCCTCCCCGCATGCATCGATGAACTCGGTAATGATTAGATGCAACAAAGACGCGTCGGAAAGCTCGGAGGCCTGATATTTCCGAAAATCCATTGCGGTCATCGCACCGGGTGGGAATGTAAACATTTTTTCCTTCAAAACTGCAATCTTGGGGTCGCTAGTTTCGATGACTAGTTGCCTAGTCATTAAGGACAGAGGCACTTTCTGCGCGAAAAGGGCACTTGGAGAACCCTGGGGCCCTAGGGGCATAGGTTGCCCCCAAGTTTGGTCAAGATGAGCCTGAGCCCACTCTTCGGATAACCGTACGTCTACAAACTCTTTCATCTACGATGCCCTCAGATGTCACCAAGGCCACGGCCAGCCTCTGCTCGGGTATCCACCAATCGGAAACGCAGCGTAGAGGTCTCTGAGAAAGTTAGCAACTTGTGTTTCATCATAGTACCTTCCGTAAGGGAAGCGTAGCTTTATCAACTTCGTGAAATTGTCGTGGATCGTCCCCTCGCCCGCTGGAATGTGCACAAATTTCGGCCAAATCCGTTGCCACCAAATTGGCGGCATCCCCAGATATTTGGGCCACACATGATGCCATTCAGAATACACAGGCGTGGCAAGGGGATTCCAAACGTTTGCTATAAATGGCTGCAGCTTTTGCCATTGCTGTTGGATAAAAGTCCACACTGGGACGACGAATGGCAGGAGCTTGAGAGCCGCCTGCTTGATTGCGTGCGGAAAGGCCTTAAGCAGAAGGTTTCCCAATGTCGGTCCCGCTAGCCTGCCGAGAAAATAAATGGCTTGGCCTAGGGAGCTTATCGCACCGTAGAAGGTCTTGGTCCAGGTTACTACCGCCGCGGTAACCTTTCCGACCATCCCTAAGGTAGCGTATGCCTCACCCGCGATGGCGGCACTTTCCGGATTTAGTAACGAGCCCAGCCCGGCGGGATCCGTGGCATTCGTTACATTGTTCCGAACCATGCGATACAGATTCGAGTCGCCCGCATCGAAACCCAGCGGATCCTGGCTGATCCATCGACCGGTGCCAGGATGATAATACCGCGCCCGGTTGTACTGCAGGTTCGTCTCGGTGTCCCACTCCCGCCCCGTCCAAAGATATCGCCCAGCAAACGACGAGTTCGAGTGGGTCGCGTTCCCCCAGCCATCATAGGTGATGGCGTCCTTGACCGTGCCGTTGTTATCGATGACGTGCCCGATTGAGCCCAGCCGGTCGCCGAGTTCCCAGTAGGCGGTCCCGGAATCGATGCGAGCCATCAGCTGATCCACAAGGTCGGCCCGCAGGTATCGCGTTGTCAAAGAGCTGCTGCCGTCGAGATCGGCCCAGATGTCGAAGTTCTCGGTGCGGAGCGGAATTCCCTTGGCCGGGTTCCAGCCGTCGTAGGCGTAGCGCTGGGTGGTGTCGTAGGCGC
>CAZFGM010000350.1:0-7797 GCA_964518515.1 uncultured Alcaligenaceae bacterium
TACGGTTGGTCTTGATGTCGGTGATCTGCAAGACCGCCTTCATGAGGATTTCGAAATTCTCGGGGAAGAGCGGCGCGCCTTCTTCGCCGAATTTCCACGCTTTGATGGATGCCATAGGGAGATTCTCCGCAACTGAACAAGTACAAAAAATCTAATGGGAAAGTTTCCCTGTTGCAATGCTAAAATTGAGACACCAGGAAATCCGCGCGGAAAAAGTTCTGGTGGAGGTTCGGAACCCGGCTGGCTTCCGGACGACGAATTGAGGCGCCCCTGGCTCGAACTGGTGCGAACGCGTTTCGATTTGAGTGAATTTAGACCAGGTAAGGAAAGAATCCCTTAGATAAACAGATAGCACACCAAAGCTAGCTGGGCCACGGCGATGGGGACAATCACGGCGTAGGAAATTGTTCTACGGATATGCAAGCCGATCCAGGCCAAGACGCCCAGGGCCAGGTAGGTGCCGGCGATTTTGCAGACGACGAACAGCGTGACGTCATTGCCATTTAGTGCGATCAGGAATCTGCCGACGGGATTTTTTTCCACGACAAACATGACGTCGCGATATTTGAGGGTCAAAAAGGTATCCACGGCCCCGACGGAGGCAATGACCAGCCACAGGAAGGAAAAGACCAAGGCATGCATGACGGGCCGGATCCAGGACTCGCAGGCCCCGGACAGGTCGCGCGGCTCGGCTAGCGGCCGGATGGCGCGAAGGCCCGTGCACGTTGGTCCGCCGACAAGGATCATGGTATCCATAACGCCCTTCTTTCGCCAGGAGCGGAGCCCTTTTTGGCACTCCGGTAAATCCTCCTGTTGAACTTTAATCGCAATTTCTTGGCCAAATCGGACAAAAAACTGGAAAAATCATAGTTTTTCACCCAATCCGGGAATAAGATGGGCCTGTTTAAAGAAGATCAGGATGCTTGTCAAGGGAAGAGTGCAACTGCGGCCGATGGAGTGCGGCGAACTTTGAGGGCAACCATGTTCCGAACCGCTGCCTTTTCTACCTGGGTTGGGGGTTTTTTATTATTTCTGCCCGTTCTTGGTCAAGAACCGAATCTTTTCGATGCCAAGTTTCTAGAGCCGCTGGCCCCCCGGTGTATCGGACCGGCCAACATGGGCGGGCGCATCGTCGATGTCGCCGTGGTGGAGAAAGACCCCCAGGTTATGTATGTGGCCACCGCTTCGGGGGGTTTGTGGAAAACGGTGGACAACGGCGATTCGTGGACCCCGATATTCGATCACCAGGCCACCATTTCCCTTGGCGATGTGACGGTGGCGCCTTCGAACCCCGACATCGTTTGGGTCGGAACGGGTGAGGGCAACGCCCGCAATAGTGTCTCTTGGGGGGACGGGGTGTATCGATCCGGAAACGGGGGCAAGACTTGGGTCCACATGGGCTTAAAGGAAAGCCACCATATCGGCCGGATCGTCATTCATCCGCAAAATCCGAATATCGTTTACGTCGCCGCCCTGGGGCACCTGTGGGGACCAAACAAGGAGCGCGGCCTGTTCAAGACAAGCGACGGCGGCAAAACCTGGGACAACATCAAGTTCATCGACGAGAACACCGGTTTCATCGACGTGGCCATAGACCCGGTCGAGCCGGACATTCTTTACGCCGCCGCTTACTGTGTGCGCCGGGGCGGTTTTTCCGGCGGCAATCCAGTCATACAGTTCGGCCCCGGCGCCGGTTTGTACAAGACCAGCGACGGCGGCAAGACCTGGGAAAAAATGACTATCGGTTTGCCCAACCGGCCTTTCGGCCGGTGCGGCTTGGACATTCACCGCAAAAATCCCAACATTGTTTACGCCGTCGTGCAAACGGATCAGACCAAGATCGTCACCGTGGCCGGGCAAGCGGCCGGCCAAGGGCCGCGCGACGCCGGCGGCATCTTCCGCTCCGAAGACAAAGGCACGACCTGGACCTACGTCAACGCCTTGTGCCCGCGGCCCTTCTATTACGGGCAGATTCGCGTTGATCCGAACGATGATGCGCGCCTCTACGTTCTGGGAATTGGTTTTTACGTCTCCAATGACGGGGGAAGGACTTTTGCCAGCGGCGCCAAGGGTGTTCATCCGGACCATCATGCCTTGTGGATCAATCCCAAGGACAGCAAGCACCTGGTCCTGGGCAACGACGGCGGCCTGTATTTTTCCCAGACGCGCGGAGCCGCCTGGCAACCGATCCGCGGCATGGCCATCGGCCAGTTCTACGCGATCGGCGTGGACATGCGCAAACCGTTTCGTGTCTATGGCGGTTTACAGGACAACGGCAGCTGGGGCGGTCCCAGCGCCACCTCGAACACCGCCGGCATCACCCAGGCCGACTGGTTTCGCATTCTCGGCGCCGACGGCTTTCATTGCCAGGTCGATCCCACTGATCCGAATATCGTGTATGCCGAGGCCCAGTACGGCCGGCCGGCGCGCATCGATTTGCGCACCAAGAAAGCCAAATCCATCCAGCCGCAAGGCCCCCGGAAAGGCGCGTACCGCTTCAATTGGAGCGCCCCCATGCTCCTGTCGCCGCACAATCCGAAACGGCTGTACTACGCGGGCAATTTCGTGTTTCGCTCGGACACCCGCGGCGACACCTGGGAGGTGATCAGCCCGGACCTGACGCGCGGCAAACCGGGACCCAGCGCCCACACCGGCCACACCATCACCGCCCTGGCCGAATCGCCGCTTCGACCGGGCCTGCTCTGGGCCGGCTCCGACGACGGCCGCCTTCACGTCACCCGCGACGGCGGCAAGAACTGGATCGACCTGTCCGACAAGGTCATGGTTGGACAAGATCGCTGGATTAGCCGAATCGAGGCCTCGCACTTTGCCGAAGGCACCGCGTATCTGACCATCGACCGGCACCGCAATGACGACCGCCGCCCCTATGTGTTCAAGACCACCGACTACGGCACCACCTGGCAACCCCTGGCCGGCAACCTGCCCCCCGAGGGCTCGGTCCACGTCCTCCGCGAATCCTCGCGCAACAAGGATCTATTATTCGTGGGCACGGAATTCGGCCTGTTCGTTTCGCGCAACGGCGGCGCAAGCTGGCAGCGCATCAAGAACGGCCTGCCGACGGTGGCCGTGCACGACCTGGTGATCCATCCGCGCGACCGCGACCTGGTCATCGGCACCCACGGCCGCAGCATCTATGTTATGAACATTGCCCCGTTGGAAGAGATGTCGGCCAAGGTTTTGGCCGCGGACATGCATTTGTACAACGTCCGACCCGCCGTCGCGTTCACGGTCAACGAAACCGACCCGCCCAAGGGCTTCGTGGCGTCCAATCCGCCCTACGGGGCCACGATTTATTTTCATCTGCTGAAGGAGCCGGTCCAGGCCCCGACGCTCACGATCACCGACCCGGCCGGGAAGAAGCTGGCTTTCCTGACCGGAGCGCAAAGAGCCGGCCTGCAAGCCGTGACCTGGAACCTGCGCCGCCAGGGCGACAAAGCCACCCTGGTGCCGGCCGGTGAATACGGCGTTCGCCTGCACGTGGGCGAACGCGACCTCGCCAAGAAGGTGCGGGTGGAAGGGGGAAAATAGCCGCCCGTTAGTCGAGCGTTGTGGCAGGCACACACCCTGTGTCCGCAAGGAGCCACGGCCCACGGAGTGTGCCTCTACTTTTTTTCCACTGGCGGAATGGTTTCCAGCAGCGCGAGGACCGCCCAGTTGGTGGCCGCGAATGAAATAAACTGGGATTTCCCTCCCGCATCGCCGTTATCGAAGAAGGGCTGGAGAGGCCGGCTGCGGGTTGGCACGATCCAGGCGCCGCCTTCGTTCTGGGAATCCAGCAAATACTTGACCCCTTTTTGATAGGCTTTTTGCCGCACGTCGAAGCCGGCCTTACGCAGGGCCACCAGGGCGGTGGCCGTGGCATAAGCATCCCCGGACATGTCCGCCAACTGCGCCCAGCTGCCATCCGGACGCTGATCCTTGAGCAAGCCGGCCCGGGCTCCTTCGACCTCTTTGGCCCCGACCTTGGCATCAACCAAACCGTGCAAGTGAAAGACTTTGTCCTCGGTGTTGCTGGGTTTGTTGGCCAGCAGCCAGTCGCGGCCTTTGCTGAAGGCGGCAGCAATGCGTTTTTTCAAATCCTCCGCGCCCGGCGCTTCTCTGGGCGGGTGGTATTTTTTCAGGGCGAATAAAGCCAGGCCGGTGTTGGTGAACAAGCTGCCCATGGTCGGCGGCCGATTGCCGAAGGCCGGGATCGGCCAGGCGCCGTCCTTGCGCTGCTTGACCAGCAGGTATTCCACCAGGGCGGCTGTCGTGGCGTCGTAGGGTCGCTCGGCGGCGGCAAAGGTGTGCAGGGCATAAACCACCGCGGTGCTGTCGCCCCCGACTCCCTTTCCCTTGGCGATGATTTCCTTGTGGCGAAAACTTCTCAGGCTGAAGTCGATTTGTTTTTTCAACAGGGCGGCATCCACCGCAAAGCCGCGCTGCCGGGCCGCGGTCATGCTCAAGACCGCCATGGCCTGGTGATGGCAGCTAAAACACTGGCGCTGTTTGGGATAATTGACCACGCCGGATTCGATCCGCTTGAGACCCTTTTCGATGGCGGCTTTCACGGCCAGGTCCGGCGTCTGGTCGGCGCGGGCGGAGGTGGTGAATACCAGGACTGCGAGGATTCCTGCTATTCTCATGGTTCCACCTTTGCGTGCCGGGCAGATGGCTCGTTCGCCCCGCAAATTTGCCGGAGCTTGCTCGCCGTGGACATGAAATGGGCAGCGCTTCCGTTCACGCCGAGCAAGTTCGCCGGCTCAATGCGGTTGGCGAAAAAGGGGTTATTTGTCGTCGTCCTTCTTTTTCTTCTTTTTGCCGAAATCCATGACGCGAATTTCGGTGATTTTCTTGCCGTCCTCATCGGTCACCAGCTGGGCGAAGAGGCCTTTTTCGCCGATTTTTTTGAAGCGCTCGTTGCTGAGTCCACCTTCCAATGCATCGCCGGCTTCGACCTTCTTGCTCTTGAAGTCAAACTTGCCCTTGACGACCTTGACCTTGTCCGCCACGGGCAGGGTGGCTTCTTCGCCTTTCTTGTCTCCCTTTTTGAACTTGACGAAGGTGACCTTGCCGTCTTCCACCTTGCTAATGCGCGCGAAGAATTCCTCGGCGCAAGCGATGCCCAGGCTGAAGGCCAGAACCACTCCGGCCACGACCAGTTTGCGACCCATAGCTGCAACTCCCTGAAAAAAGTGATTAACCAAGCCATCCCGGCCCTGTGCCGGCACGGTAATACGCCCGGTTTACTCAAAGGGGCTTCTGATAAACCTATTGGTTCAAAGGTTAAAAGCTGATGAAACAGGCAAGAAAGTCCTGGCGGGCGAAAAAAACAAGGGCCTCACGGATCGCCTTTCAAAACCTTTCGAGTCAAATTTTTAGCCGCAACCTTAATATTGGTAAGTAAATACAATTTTCACTCCCCCAAGATTATCCTGTTCCCCCCACATGCTTTGCTAATGATTGAACCACACCTGAATAGACAAGTTTCGACCGGAAACCTATCAATTTCTCAGAGCGGTCAAGCCCCAATCGATGTGCCTTTGCCCGTTACGGCACGCGGAGCGTTCCGATTACAAAAGAGGGTCAAATGGTGACCTGGCTGTGTCGCCTCAACCTGCGCTGGCCTCTGGTGATCCTGTGCGCCCTGGCCGGCATCCTGCTCGGCCTGGGCGGGTACACCTTCTGGTACGCCCAGGGCCTGTCGTATTTCAGCAGCGATCCCACAGCATGCGTCAACTGCCATATCATGCGCGAACCCTACGATAGTTGGCAAAAAGCCAGCCACCATGCCGCGGCCGCCTGCGTCGATTGCCATCTGCCCCACGAGGGCCTGGCCAAGTGGATGGCCAAGGCGGAAAACGGCTTCTGGCATTCCACGCGCTTCACCCTGCAGGATTTTCGCGAGCCCATCCGCATCCATCGCCAGAACGCCCGTATCCTGCAAGCGAATTGCATCAAGTGCCATCAAGGAATGGTGGCCGACTTGGTCCAGCACGGCGCTTTCGCCGATGAATCCAACAATTGCGTTCGCTGCCATGGCGCGGTGGGCCACGGGCCCCCCCGCTGAGAAAGAGGACCATCATGACCCACCAAGTACGCTGGGGCATTCTGGGGGTGGCCAAGATCAACGACCGGCTGCTGCCCGCGTTTGCCCGGGCGACAAACGCTCAACTGCTGGCCATTGCCAGCCGCTCCCTGGACAAGGCCCGTAGAGCGGCAGGGGCCGCCGGTATTGCCGTCGCCCACGGCAGCTACCAGGCCCTGCTGGATGATCCAACCATCGACGCCGTCTACCTTCCCTTGCCCAACACGCTGCACGCCGAATGGACGAAAAAAGCCGCCGAGCGCGGCAAACATATTCTCTGCGAGAAGCCGCTGGCCCCCACCGCCGCCGAGGCGATCACCCTGGTAAACTTCTGTCGGGCCAGGGGCGTGCTCCTGATGGACGGCTTCATGTGGCCGCACCATCCACGCACGGCCCAGCTGCGCAAGTTCCTCGACCAGGGCAGCCTGGGTCCGATTCGCCGCGTGGCCGGCGCTTTCACCTTTCGTATGCACCCGCTGGACCCCGGCAACATCCGCCTGCAGCCGGCCCTGGGCGGCGGCAGCCTGCTGGACGTCGGCTGCTATCCGGTCTACGGCATCCGCTGGGCCTTCGCCGCCGAGCCGGTCCGCGTCCAGGCCAGCGCCCGCTACGAGTGCGGCGTCGATGTCGAGATGAACGGCCAGGTGTGGCTGGCCGATGGCCGGGTTGGCGTCTTCGACTGCGGCTTCACGCATCCCTATCGCGGCTGGCTGGAGATCACCTGCACCGAAGGGGTAGTGTTCGTACCGGACCTGTGGCTGCCGCCGCGCCGCGCCGTCTTCGAAATCCGCCGCGGCGACCGCTACGACGCCGAGGAAGTCGTCGTGGACGGCCACGACCAGATTGTGCACATGATCGAGAATTTCAGCCAGGCAATCCTGGAGAAAAAGCCGGTCTCGCCTTCCCCGGACGAGGCGGTACATACGCTACGGCTGCTGGATGCCCTGGGAAAATCGGCGCGGGAGGAGAAAGCGATAACCTTGTAATTTTTTGAGGGGCCTTGTTTTGTGACCTTGACCGATTAATAATCATGGAGGAAGGAGAAAATCATGAAAGCCGAGGATTTGTATTACACCTTTCAAAAACGACCTTTTCCACCGATGCGCATCCATCTCAAAGATGGACGTAAGTACGATATTCCCAGCCGAGAAATGGTCATTGTCGGCGTCGATTTCCTGGAAATCGGCATTCAGGCCGACGACGAGCCCGAAGGCATCTGGGAAACAGCCGTTAGGGTGCCCGTGGACGACGTTACCGCCGTGGAAACCATTCCCGGCCAGCCTTTGGCCCGGTCGTAAAGAGCGAGGCCTAAATGTCTCCGCAGGATTTCCTCGTTTTGTTGCGCCTTCAACCTTTTAAACCTTTCCGCATCCACCTGAACGGTGGTGAAACTTTCGAAGTTCGGCATTCGGAAAATGCCTCCGTTCGAAAGTCGGTGGTTTGGCTTTTTTACCCGGCCAAGGAATTTCCTGTTCCTTTGGCAGAGCAAGAAGTCGTCGTGGTTTTGCGAAATATCTCCCACGTTGATTTTCTGCCAAAACCAAGCACTCCTTCGCCAAATTGAGCCTACTAAATCCACAACTTCACGCGCGCGCGCAGGTTCGCCGGCAGCTTGTTGTCCACCAGGCGGTGCACTTCCTGCGCGTGATAGCGCGTGCTGAAGTGGGCGCAGATGATCAGCTCGTTCTTGAAGCGGTCGGCCCGCTCGA